>JARGFH010000059.1 GCA_029210695.1 Acidimicrobiia bacterium | reverse complement strand
ATGGTCTCCGGCATCACCCACGACTGGCCCGCCGCCAACCAACCTCACCGAAAGCCACTTTTTCGGCAGCCACCTAGCCGAGGAGCGTTCGCGCCGAGGTCTACGACGGTCCTCGCCGGGATGGTGGTTGGAACACCGCGGACCTCGGTGACATGATGAGGAGCAAGATCGGACGAACGATGAACGCGATAAGGCTTCGACCGCCATCGTCCGGGTTGAGTTGTGACGTGCGGGACCGCCGGAAGCCGATTCAGCAAACCCCACAGATAAGCGGCCGATTGGTGGGACACCACCGTCTCGCCGGCGACGCCGAGCACCGCCGTCATCAGTACCTGCTCGGCGGATGGCGGAGCCGACCTGGCGCGATAGACACCTCGATCCACCCGGACCAACGCACCGCTGCGCAACCGGTTCGCAATCACACCTGGGTTGACGCCTGCATCGATGAGTTGCCCGCGACTGACGACTCCATGCTGGGCGGCGATCAGGTCATCAACTGCCGTTCCAAGTCCACGATCCATGGGATGGAGATATCACGAACGCGCCGGCTGTGGAAGACCCATGGTTTCTCCGCAATGCTATGGCGCGTGGCAATACACAGCATTGCCGAGAAAACTCAGCCTGGTTTCTCCGCAATGCAATGGCGCGTAGTGATACACAGCATTGCCGAGAAAACTCAGTCGAGGCCGACCAGGTCACGTGTCATTCTCGCCGTGGCACCCCACAAGACCTCGCCTTCGAGGTCGTAGAACCACACCTTTCGACCGTGCCACAGTTCGAAGCGCCAGGCGGAGGCGTCGGCGAGTTCCTCGACCCGCGGTTCAAGGACCTTCGCCACCTCGCGTGGCGACGGCCGCAGATCCGGGACTCCTGTGAGCCGGCCGACGACCGGCACCACGAACAACGAGAACTCCACCGTGTGAATCGTCGGCAAGAACCCCATCAGCTCGACCGCTTCAGGATCGATGCCGACTTCTTCTTCTGCCTCCCGCAGGGCGGTGGCCACCGGCCCCCCGTCGTCGGGGTCGGGTCGCCCACCGGGGAACGCAATGTGGCCGGCGTGGGTGGGCATGGTCATCGGGCGCTTCGTCATGACCACCCGAACATCGCCCAATCCGTCCTCGTATAAGGGAACCAGCACCGCAGCGCGGTCTGCGCCGGTATCCGGCGGTTCGTCTGGGTGAATACCTGGAAGTCGATCCCACATGCGGCACACCATGGTACGCCCGCGATAGTCTCTAGCGGAATGGAGTTGAGTCTGGATCCTATTTCAACGAATCGTTTCGTTCTCCGGCCCTTCCGCCGCCGAGACGCAGATGCCCTATACAGCGCCGTCCGGGTCTCCATCAATGAAATCCACATGTGGCTTCCCTGGGCTCACCTAGCCTACGGCCGGCTCGAAGCCAGCCAATTCGTGCGTGAATCCATGAAAGCCTGGCGCGAAACGCGTGCATACGACTACAGCATTCGCGACGCCAACGACGAACAGAACCAACACCTCGGCAACGTCTCGATCTGGTTCGTCTCGCGAGGTTTCCGCACCGGAGAGATCGGGTATTGGGTTCGGTCCGACCGCGCCGCTCAGGGCATCGCTACCGAGGTCACGGCCCGTATGGCGCAGGTCGGATTCGAACAACTGAATATGCATCGCATCGTGCTGCGCATCGCCGTCGGCAATCGAGGTAGCGAACGGGTTGCCGAGAAACTCCACTTCGTCCGGGAAGGGATCCTCCGCGAAGAGCTGAAAGTACGAGGCAACTGGCTCGATCACACCGTCTACAGCATGCTGGACCACGAGTACGACAAACATCACCAGGAGATCGCCGATATCGTGGCCGGAGCACGGCTGCCCGTCGAAGACGCCTGAGCGCGCCGGACGCGCAGCAGGGGCCCGGAGGCCCCTGCTGATTCTCGATACAGATACTCAGAGATTCGGACCTAGAAGTCCATGCCTCCGCCGCCGTGTTCGTGGCCTCCGCCGGCGACTGAAGAAGACTCTTCCTTCCGCTCGGCAATGAGAGCCTCTGTGGTCAGCAGCAGCGCGGCGATGGACGCCGCATTCTGCACCGTTGAGCGGGTGACCTTGGCAGGATCGATGATCCCTGCCTTCAAGAGGTCCTCGTAGACGCCCTTGGCCGCGTTGAACCCGAAGGGTCCCTCGCCGTTGCGAACGTGCTCAACCACGACGCCGCCTTCGTAGCCGGCGTTGACGGCGATCTGACGAATCGGCTCTTCGAGCGAACGGCGCACGATGATCCGACCGGTCTTTTCGTCGTCGTTACCGCCTCGAAGCTTGTCGATGGCCTCCTGTGCACGGAGCAGCGGAACGCCACCCCCTGGCACGATGCCTTCCTCAACAGCCGCCCGCGTGGCAGAAACTGCATCTTCGATGCGGTGCTTCTTCTCCTTGAGCTCCACCTCGGTGGCAGCCCCGACCTTGATCACCACGACACCACCGGACAGCTTGGCGAGACGCTCCTGGAGCTTCTCGCGGTCCCAGTCGGAGTCGGTGTTTTCGATCTCGCGCTCGATCTGACGGATGCGACCCTGAACGTCGGGTTCGGCGCCGGCGCCGTCGATGATCGTCGTGTCGTCCTTGGTGACCACGACGCGACGCGCATGGCCCAGCATGTCGACGGTGACACCGTCGAGCTTCAAGCCGACCTCTTCCGAAATCACCGTGCCACCCGTGAGGATGGCGATGTCCTGGAGCATGGCCTTGCGACGCTCACCGAACCCGGGAGCCTTCATCGCTACCGACGAGAACGTGCCGCGAATGCGGTTCACGACGAGCGTGGCGAGGGCCTCACCCTCGATGTCCTCGGCGATCAGAACCAGCGGCTTGCCGGTCTGCATGACCTTCTCGAGCACGGGCAGCAAATCGTTGACCGACCCGATCTTCTGGTTGGCGATCAGGATGTACGGATCCTCGATCACAGCTTCCTGGCGATCAGGATCTGTGACGAAATACGGAGAGATGTAGCCCTTGTCGAACTGCATGCCTTCGGTGAACTCGAGTTCGATACCGAACGTCTGGCCTTCTTCGACGGTTATCACACCGTCTTTGCCGACCTTGTCCATCGCCTCTGCGATCTTCTTTCCGATCGTCTGATCGGCGGCCGAGATGGCGGCAACGGCCGCGACCTCGTCGCTGGTCTCGATCGTCCGGGAGAACTCGCCGATGAACTCGACGACCTTCTCGACGGCCTGCTCGATACCCCGTTTCAGATCCATCGGATTGGCACCGGCGGCAACGTTGCGAAGGCCCTCACGGACCATGGCCTGTGCCAGCACGGTGGCTGTGGTAGTTCCGTCACCGGCGACATCGTTTGTCTTCGTGGCGACTTCTTTGGCGAGCTGAGCACCCATGTTCTCCCATGGATCGTCGAGCTCGATTTCTTTTGCAATAGTGACGCCGTCATTGGTGATCGTGGGCGCGCCCCACTTCTTCTCCAGTACGACGTTGCGGCCCTTGGGCCCGAGTGTCACCTTGACGACGTCGGCGAGCTTGTTGACGCCCGCCTCGAGGCCCCTGCGGGCCTCCTCGTCGAAGCGAAGTTCCTTCGCAGCCATTCAAATCCTCCGTTGTCTCAGCCGACGATGGCGAGAAGATCACGCGACGAGAGGATCAAATACTCTGTGCCGTCCATCTTGATCTCCGTGCCACCAAACTTTGAATACACGACGACGTCGCCAACGCTCACATCCATGGGCATGCGATCGCCGTCTTCATTAAGCGCACCCGGCCCAACGGCCAGGACCTCTCCAAATTGAGGCTTTTCCTTTGCAGTGTCGGGAATCACCAGGCCGGAAGGAGTCCGCGTCTGGTCTTCCTCCTTCGCCTTGACGACCACCCGGTCACCGAGAGGCTGAAGCTTCATGCCGAATCCTCCTACTGATTGCGGATTAGCACTCTCCGAGTGAGAGTGCCAGTAACGTTAGCACTCTCTATGCAGGAGTGCTAGCCGGCCATCTGCAGCCAGGATTCGCCTCCGCACCGTTCAGTTAGGCTCACGGGCCAGGGCAATTGCCGCGATCATACGGGTAGAGAGTGAGGTGCTGAGTGACGAGTCGCCGTTTCCTAGATGCGGAGGCCGCGCACGTTGCACGCAACTATGCCCCCTTGGAAGTCGTGCTGACCAGGGGCGATGGTTCGTGGGTCTACGACGTTGACGGCAACGCCTACCTCGACTTCCTGGCCGGGTACTCGGCCCTCAACTTCGGACATCGGCACCCGCGACTCATTGCCGCCGCCAAGCGCCAGCTCGACTCACTGACGCTGACCAGCCGTGCCTTTCGGAGCGACCAACTCGGCCCGTACGCCGAGGCACTGACCTCTCTGTGCAACCGGGAGGCCATGTTGCCGATGAATACCGGCGCTGAGGCAGTCGAAACGGCCATCAAGATCGCCAGGAAGTGGGGATACAACACGAAAGGAGTTGCGCCGGGACGCGCCAAAATCATCGTAAGCGACGGCAACTTCCACGGGCGAACGACCACCATCGTGAGTTTCTCCTCAGATCCCACTGCTCGTTCAGGATTCGGCCCGTTCACGCCGGGGTTTCAGTCGATTCCGTTCGGTGATGCCGGTGCACTGGATGCCGCCATCGACGGCGACACCGTCGCGTTCCTCCTCGAGCCGATCCAGGGCGAGGCAGGGGTCATTATCCCGCCGGATGGCTGGCTCCGCGAGGTGAGGCGCATCTGCACAAAGCGCAACGTCCTCATGATCGCCGACGAGATCCAGTCGGGACTCGGACGGACCGGCACCACCTTCGCCTGCGACCTCGAAGACGTAACCCCCGACGTCTACTTGCTCGGCAAGGCGCTGGGCGGTGGGATTCTCCCGGTCTCCGCGGTCGTCGGCGATTGGGATGTGCTGGGCGTTCTGTCTCCAGGCGAACACGGGAGCACCTTCGGCGGCAACCCGCTGGCGGCAGCCATCGGACTCGAGGTCGTCACCATGCTGAGTGAGGGGCATATTCAGAGGCGGGCGGCCGAACTGGGAAGACTGTTTGCGAAAGGGCTGGCCGAAATCGAGGCAGGGTCGGATGCCATCGAAGCAGTCCGCACAAAAGGCCTGTGGGCCGGCGTCGACATCGCGACGGAGGGACCAAGCGCCAAAGCCGTCACCAAGCAACTCCTCTCACACGGGGTACTCGCCAAAGAGACCCACGGTCATACGATTCGGTTTTCACCGCCACTCACGATCAGCGAAGAGGACCTGGCGAAGGGACTCGAAGGAATCGCCAACGCGTTCCTCGTTGCGAGTTACTAGTCGCGAGTTGCTCGTTTGGGGCCGGGGAAGAAGGTGTTTGTCGTCTGGACGTACTGCTCGTAGCCCGCCCGGGTCTTCGACAGTTTCCGCTCGAGGAGGGTCACCCCGGACACCCGAATCAATAGAACCGACATCGCGACCGGGCCGTAGAAACTCCACCAACCGCCCGCGTCTGCTGCAATCAGGAACAGCCCCCACCACACCATGAAGTCGCCGAAGTAGTTCGGATGACGCGTGTAGCGCCACAACCCCTCATCGAGAACCTTGCCTGCATTCACCGGATCCTGCTTGAACACCGACAACTGCCAGTCGCCGACGGCTTCAAAAAAGATCCCGATGGCCCAGGTTGCGATCCCAAGATAGGCGAGCACTCCGACGTCAGTCCTCCCATCTGCGCCGGCCAGCAGCGGAGCCGACACGATCCAGGCAAGTACGGCTTGCCCCCAAAACACCGTTAGAAGGCTCTTGTAGGGCCAACTGGGTCCACCGCGCTCCCGCATCCGTTGATAGCGGTAGTCCTCCGGTTCACCCCAGTTCCGCCAGGTCAGGTAACCAGACAATCGGAGACCCCACACGGTTACCAGCGCCAGCATCAACGTCGTCCGTCCACCCTCCTCCGCCGTGGTCGATATCGCGTACACGACCGCCGCGACAATGAACGTCAAGCTCCAGAAGAGATCGATTATCGACGCATCCTTGCGGACCAGGCTCACCACCCAGACGAGCAGCGTCAGGACTACCAGAGCGGCGAGTCCGAGGAGATAGGCGGAGAGATCAAAGATGAGGAGTCCTATGTTCGAGTTCTACGTCCCACGTTGCCGGCCGCGCCGCCGGATGGATATCCGACCTGCTGGTCTCCGGCCCTAGATCATCCGATGCGCAGGTTCGTGTCAACCTGGCTGTCCCAGGCCGAGTACACGCCCTGTGACAGCCAGTGCGAACCGGCCACGCCGATCATGGCGGCATTATCGGTGCACAGCAGCCGGCCGGGCAAGAACAACTCAACCCCGCGGCTCGCAGCCTCCTCGGCCAGGCGCTGCCGTAAGCGACGGTTGGCGATGACTCCCCCGCCGGCGCCGACGATATGAACACCGGTGTCTTCGACGGCGTTGAACGTCTTCTCGACCAGGACGTCCACAATGGCTTCCTGGACTGAGGCGGCCACATCTTCGATCGGCGGGAGCGAACCGGCCGCCTTGGCTTTCTCGAGGTAAGTCACGGCCGAAGTCTTCAGGCCGGAGAACGACACGTCGTACCGTCGATCACGAAGTGGACGGGGCAGGGCGATCGCGGATGGGTCACCTCCCTCGGAAATCCGATCCAGGTTGGGGCCGCCCGGATAGCCGAGGCCCATGAAGCGGGCGATCTTGTCGAACGCCTCTCCGGCCGCGTCGTCGATTGTCTGGCCGAGGGTCTCGTATTCGCCCCAGTCCTTCACATGCACGATCTGACTGTGCCCTCCAGAGGCAAGCAAAACGATCGCCGGTGGGGTGAACGCGTCGAACTCGAGCCGAGGCGCCATCAAATGGCCCTCCATGTGGTCGATCCCTACGAACGGCAGCTGCCTGGCCCACGCGGTCGCTTTGGCGAACGAATACCCGACCAGCAACGCCCCGACCAGCCCTGGACCCTGCGTAGCAGCGACTCCGTCTAGATCGTCGGGGTGGATACCTGCTTCGACGAGTGCCCGATGGGTGAGCGACCGGATCGATTCAACGTGAGCCCTGGCGGCGATCTCCGGCACAACACCACCGAAGCGGGCGTGGATCTCCACCTGTGAGGAGAGAACGTTGGAAAGCACGCGGGAACCACGAACCACCGCCACTGCGGTCTCATCGCAGCTCGTCTCGAACGCCAGAACCGTCGGCTCAATCGTCACAGTTCCTCCCGAATCCGGCGCAGCCGCTCCTCAAAGTCGGCCTGGTCGATATCGCTGGCCCACATGATGAGGGCGTCCTCATTGAGGTAGTAGTCCTTTCGTACCCCGACCGGAGCCAGCCCGAATTTGCGGTAGAGAGCCTGAGCGGACTCGTTGGAACGGCGCACCTCGAGTGTGAGGTGTTTGGCTCCGGTCGCCAGCGCCAGGTCGATGAGTTGAACCATCATCCGTTTGGCAATGCCGCTACCCCGAGCTGCCGGCGCCACCGACATCGTCGTTATGTGGGCGTCCTCCAGGATGACCATCATACCTGCGTAGCCGACGATCTCACCCCCTTCGACCGCAACCAGATACTCGCGATTCGGCTGTGCCAGCTCGTCGTCGAACACACCCTCCGACCAGGGCTCCGGGTATACGAGTCGCTCCAATGCAGACACCGCCCGAACATCGTCGAGCGTCATCGCCCGGATGTCCATCACGTAGACGCCGTGTCGTCCCACGGACCCTCCTGACGGAACTGCTTCCATGAGATGGTGACGTCCGGTTCCCGCAGGTACAGCGGGCGTACGTCCTCAGGTAGCGGGAAATCGTCCTTTTCGAGGGGACCGGCCGCCAGGTCCAAGAGGGCCGCGGCTTCGGGATATCGGGGCCGACCGGATTTCACACGGTGAAGCCCCCGCACCGTCGATCCCGGAAGATCAGCGACGTCGCCGACAATCAGCACCTCATCGGGATCAGACTCGAGCATCGCCCGGAAGTGATCGGGCGACATGACCTCGGGCGGGCCGTCTTTCACCACCCCGCCCGGGACCGGCCGGTACGAGGCAACCGCCAGCTCGCCCCGCCGCACGTCGACAACGGCATAGACGTGCCGGTGGCCGGTGGCCGCCCGCAAGGCGACGGCGTCCAGGGAGGTGACCGGCACGATCGGGATACCGAGGGCGGCCGCCATCCCTTGTGCCGTAGCAAGCCCTACCCGGATACCTGTGTAGAGACCAGGCCCCACATCGATGGCGATCGCATCGAGATCGCCCGGATTCCAGCCGGCCTGATCGAAACAGAAATCGACGGCTGAAACGATGAACGAACCATGTCCGCGCCGATCGACCCGGGCGGCCGACGCCACGACTACCCGGTCTTCGCCGAGTGCCACCGAAGAGGCGGGAGTGGCTGTTTCGATCGCCAGAACCTTCATCCTTCAAGCTCCTCGACGGGACGACCTACCCAGGAGGTTCCGTAGGGCTCAAATCGCAAAGCGCGGTCGGTCTCACCCGTGATCTCCATGATGATCTTCAGATGGTCGTCGGGAAGGCTGGCCGCCACTGCGTCTCCCCATTCAACGACGAGTACCGCATCTCGCGCCTCTTCGAACACGTCGAGGTTGTCGAACTCACCGAGCGACCCGACCCGATACGCGTCGACGTGGACGAGCGGGATGAACCCGGACGAGTACTTCTTCATCAGGACGAAGCTCGGGCTCGTGACGGGCACGTCGATCCCGAGTCCATCGGCGACTCCCCCCACGAGGGCCGTCTTTCCTGCTCCGAGCGAACCACACAAGACGACAACGTCCCCGGGCTGCAAGAGGCCGGAGAGGCGTCTGCCAATTGCGCGAGTTTCGGGATCAGAACGACTAATCAGATCGATGATCAAGCGAAGAACTCCAACTGGGTTGCGTCCTGGAGGCTAGTTGCAGAATCCGCCGGTTCAGTGTGTTCGGCGAGATCCTCTTCGACTCCATCATCGAGAACTCGCCGAGCGAGCGCGAAGTCGGCGCGCATATGGTCGAGAACACGTTCGCCACCCCGCAGCGCGGCGGCCGGATGAAACGTGGGGACGACAAACCGCCCCCACCACGGGTACGCCGTTCCGCGCAAACGCGTGATCCCGGTGGTCGTCTTGAGCAGTAGTTTCGTGGCGAAGTTGCCGAGTGTCATGACCACAGCCGGATCTATCAGCTCGATCTGTCTGGCGAGGTAGCCCTTGCAGGCTGTGATTTCTTCATCACGCGGGTCACGGTTCCCCGGCGGACGGCATTTGAGCACGTTGGCGATGTACACGTCGTCGCGCGTGATGCCGGCCGCGCTCGCCAGGCTATCCAACAGCCGTCCCGCTGCTCCGACGAAGGGTACGCCTTGAATGTCCTCGTTTCTCCCCGGTGCTTCGCCGATGAACATCAAATCCGCAGTCGGGCTGCCGGCGCCGAACACGACGTTGGTCCTCGTTTCCGCCAACCCGCAGGCAGTGCAAACACCGGCTTCCCCGGCCAATATGCGTAGCTGGTCGTCTGTCACCCGATGTCCCTCGCCCGGATCGCCGCCTCGATCGCTCTCGCCGTCACAACAAAGGCGGCCTCCGACAGTCGGTCGAGATCGCCTGCCCGTGCACCGCACGAAACGGCGAAGGCCGCATCGCCATCATATCTGGTGTGGGAGGGACGCAAGCAGGCCGCCAGCGCATCCTGAGCTCGAATTGCGAGCCGGCGGGTTGAAGTGCGGTCGAGCGCCGCATCGGTGGCGACCACAACGAGTGTGGTGCTGCCGCCCATCATCACCTCAGGATCGAAGTCGGGTGCGTGCACCCCTCCGGTCAGTGCCTCTCCCTCGAGGGTGAATACGTCGCCCAAGGCGTTGACCACCACGAGGGCCGCCACCGTCGCGCCGTCGAGATCGACGGACGCAGATCCCAATCCACCCGGTCGCATGTGTTCGAATCCCCGCCACTTGGCGACGGTGGCACCGGCGCCTGCGCCGATGGCGCCGTTTTCGACCGGTGCCCCGGTAGCCGCCCGGAAGGCAAGAGCACCTTCCTGCGGCCCCGGTCGGGTTTCGGGATCACCCGCAGACATGTCGAAGATGACGGCCCCCGGCACGATAGGGACCGGACCAAGTGGTGTCGGGTGTCCGCGCCCATCGGCCGCCAGTTCGCGCATGATCCCGTCGGCGGCGGCGAGACCGAAAGCGCTCCCGCCCGTGAGTAGAACGGCCTGAATCGTCTCCACCCGCATGCCGGGTTCGAGAAGGGCGATTTCGCGAGTTCCGGGTGCTGCGCCTCGAATCTCCACGGCTGCTACGTTCGGTTCGGGAAAGACCACCACGGTGCACCCGGTCACACCTCGAGCATGCGTCCAATGACCGACGGTTACCCCCTCGATTGCGGTGAGTGTCAAGGGTTATACCTCCTGGGCATACGCGGCCCGATCTGGCAGACGATCTCGTAGTTGATGGTGCCGACTCGCTCGGCCCACTCCTCCACCGTGATCGCTTCATTGCCCTGGCGCCCGATGAGCACGACCTCGTCTCCAACCTCGACGTCATCCAGGCCGACGTCGACCACCAGGTAGTCCATCGTCACCGTCCCCGCCAGCGGGTACCGCTTGCCGCGGATCAGCACTTCGCCCCAGGAGGAAAGGAGGCGCGGCATGCCGTCTGCATACCCGATCGGAACAGAGGCAACCCGACCGTCGGCAGGTAGCGGCCGCCGACGACCGTACGACGGACGAGTCCCCGCCGGATGCCTCCGCAAATGCGCGACGGCAGAAACGACCCGCATCGCCGGATGAAGCTGCAGCTCTGCACCGACGGTGGGAGCCGGCTGCAGCCCATACATGCCGATGCCAACTCTGACGAGGTCGTACCTGGCTTCCGGGAAGGCAATCGCACCGGCCGTATTGGCCGCGTGCACGACCGGCACGTGGATTCCGGCCGATCGCAACTCCTTCATCGTCGTCTCAAACCGTTCGATCTGAAGACGGGTGAACTCTGCATCTTCCTCGGCAACCGCGAAATGCGTCCATAGTGCGGCCAGGTCGAGGCCGGAGGACTCGGTGATGAGCCGGGCGAATTCGATCGCGTCGTCGGCGGAGGCGCCGACCCGGTGCATCCCGGTATCGACTTTCAAATGCACCGGAATGGGCGTACTCGCCAGACCGGCCAGTGCCTCGATCATCGGGCGCGTGTACACGGTTGGTATGAGATCCCACTGCAGGACGGCGGGTGCCGAGTTCAGCGGCGGCTCCGACAACAGCAGGATGGGTGCATCGATTCCGGCCTCCCGAAGCCGGGCGCCTTCAGCAACCAGGGCAACCGCCAGACACGTTGCTCCGGCTGACAGCGCGGCCTCAGCGACCGGAACATCCCCATGGCCGTATGCATCGGCCTTGACGACGGCACAAACGCCGGCCGGGGATACGAGATCCCTGAAGATGCCGATGTTGTGCGCGATCGCGTCGAGATCGATGTCGACCCAGGTTGGCCTCACCTGATCACCCTTCTCACTTCACGGGCCAGGGCAGGCGCCGTGACGTTCTCGCGGCCGGCAAGCGAGATACCCGTCATGCCGTGCCAGAAGGCGGCGCTGCGGGCCGCCGCCTCCTGCACCATGCCCGACGCCAGAAACGCAGCCGAGACCCCGGTGAGAACGTCGCCCGTGCCGATGGTGGCCAGTTCCGGGCCACCAGTGTCCACAACCCACAGTTCGTCTCCAGCAACAAAGGTCGGGTTTCCCTTCAGGAGCACGGTTGCTCCAGTCTCCCTGGCGAAGGCTGCTGCCTCGGCATAGCCGGTCGGGCCACCGGTCAATCTCTGGAACTCCCCAGCATGGGGCGTGATGATCGTTGGAGCTACACGGTTGCGAAGGAGGTCGGGGTCGTGCAGGGCATTGATCCCATCTGCGTCGAGCACCACCGGACGGTTCCAACGTTCGAGAAGGAGCCGGACGAATCCCTCGACACCAGGGCCAAGGCCGGGGCCGACGGCCAGCACGTCGAACCGTGCCACATGGCCGAGGACCTCGATGGCATCCTCGGTCGCGAACCGGTCTCCCTGGCCGACTCCGTGCGTGAGCACGCCAGGGGCAGAACCCGCATAGGTCGCCTGGGCATCGGCAGGGCTGACGATCGAAACAGACCCGGCACCGGCACCGAGCGCCGACCAGGCCGCCAGCAGTGCCGCGCCCGTCATTCCCGGCGCACCACCGACCACTGCAACGGAGCCGGCCGACCACTTGTGGGCAGTTCTCGCCCGCTCGGGTAGCGGGGCATCCGACTGTTCGCAGTGAAAGAACTCCCCATCCGTTGCAGATAGCCCGATGTCGACCACTTCGACAACGCCACTGACGTCCGGCCCGATTCCCACGAAGTGGCCGACTTTCTCGGCGTGAAATGTCACGGTACGTTCGGCTCGGAACGTCGAGCCACCGGACGAACCGTCGGTGGCGCTGAGACCACTCGCGACGTCGACGGAAAGCACCCGACTGGAGGATCTAGCCCATGGAATCACCGTGTCCGGCAGGTTGCCCCGAAAGCCCGCCCCGAAAAGGGCGTCGATGATGAGGTCCGACCCGACCGGGCCGGTCCATGCTCGAACCGGGACACCCGACTCCCGGGCAGACCGGGCGGCCCATTTGGCCGCCTTCGATCGAGGCTCGGCGAGGGCATGCACGGTCACCGCCACACCGCGCCTGTGCAGATACCTTGCAGCAACGTAGCCGTCTCCGCCGTTGTTTCCCGGACCTGCCAGCACGATGACCTTGGACCCGTATCCGATGCCCATCCGGACCGCAGCCAGAGCCACGCCGAGCCCGGCCCGCTCCATGAGGATCTCGACGGGTTCGATCGACGCCTCATCGAGGGCAGCCGATTGAGCGGCGGTGAGAACGGGCCTCATGAGCCGGAAGTGGTTGAACGCACGATGTTGATCTTAGGGAACACAGGCTGCCGCACCACGACGATCATCGAACGAAGGTGCGGCGCGGAAGACGCCTCAGTGCTCCCCTACCGCGATGGCCATCACCATGGCGGTCACGTCGGTGTGGGTGATGGTGACGAGCACTTCGGAGACGCCAAGTTGGGCTGCTCTGGTTTTGGCCGTGCCGTAGAGGTTGACCCGGGGGGCGCCTCCGCCGGTTATCTCTACATCCTGCCAGCGAATCCTCCGCCAACCCGTGCCCATGCTCTTCATGACCGCTTCTTTCCCCGCAAACCGGGCAGCGAATCGGCGGGCCGGGTTGGCAAACCGGGAGGCATAAGCCCGTTCGTGCTCCGTGAACACCCGCTCAGGAAACCGGGGGTATTTGGCAAGGAGTCGTTCAACTCGATCTATCTCCGCGAGGTCAACGCCGAGCCCGATAATGCGCATTCGGGCAGCATACGCTGCCCGAATGCGTTACCGGTGACCTGGTCCGAGTGCCGGATGGTCCAGCGATCACTCGACGGTGACTGTCTTGGCCAGGTTTCTCGGCTTGTCGACGTCTAGGCCGCGTTTCTTGGCAAGCCAGTACGCCAGCAGCTGCAGGGGGACGACCGCCGTCACGGGGCTCAACAGTTCCGGGGCAGACGGCACGAAGATGACCTCATCGGCCGCCGCCTCTCCCTCGGCATCTCCTTCAGTGAGCACCAGTACGATTGTCGCCGCCCTGGCCCGCATTTCCTCGATGTTGGAAAGCATCTTGCCCTGAACGTGGCTGTTCGTCGCGACACCGACGACTACAACACCTTCTTCGATTAGGGCGATCGGGCCATGCTTCATCTCGCCGGCCGGGTAGCCCTCGGCACGGACGTAGGCGATCTCTTTCAGCTTGAGGGCACCCTCCATGGCCACAGGAAAGGCGGCGCTTCGCCCCAGGAAGAAGAAGTCCCGCCGGTCGGCCCACTGCTCGGACATCTCACGAATCCGATCGGACTGTTCCAGAACCTCCTCCACTTGATCAGGAAGGAGGGACATGGCGGTGACGGCATTCTGAATGACGGCGTCGTCCAGCGCCCCACGAGCGTGCGCCAGCCACAGGGCCAGCAACTGCATCGCCACCAGTTGGGTAGTGAAGGTCTTTGTCGCCGCCACGCCGATCTCAGGACCCGCCCTCGTGTACAGCACAGCATCCGCCTCGCGCGCCATCGCCGAATCGACCACGTTCGTCACTGCGATGAGCGTCGTACCCTGCGCATGGGCGTAGCGAACCGCCGCCAGCGTATCGAGGGTCTCGCCCGATTGGGAGATGCCGATGACCAGGGTCTTCTCGTCGAGAACCGGATCGCGGTAACGGAACTCGGAGGCGATGTCGATTTCTACGGGGAGGCGAGTCCAGCGCTCGATGGCGTACTTCGCCATCATCGCCGCGTGGTATGACGTTCCACAGGCGATCACAAACACCTTATTGAATGAGCGGGCCGTCTCGGCGTCGAGGTCGAGTTCCCTCAGACGCACGAGGCCGTCGCTATCGAACCGGCCACGCAGGGTGTCACGAATGGCACCGGGTTGTTCGAAGATCTCCTTGAGCATGAAATCGGGAAACCCACTCTTCTCGGCCGATTCCAGGTCCCATTCGATCTCACGTGTGGCCGGTTCGACGACTGCGCCGTCGAGGTCGGTGACGATGACACCTCCCGATCGGACGGCCACAACACGATCGTCGTCGAGTACAGCCATCCTCTTCGTGTACTCGAGAAACGCAGGGATGTCCGACGCAAGGAAGTTCTCGCCGTCACCGAGGCCAACCACCAGCGGGCTCCCGCGACGGGCGCCGACGATGAGGTCTGGTTCGTCACTGCGAACTACGGCCAGTGCCAGCGCTCCTTCCGCCCGACGCATGACTGCCCGAACTGCCTCTTCGAGCGGCAGATCGGCCATGTCTTCAATCAAGTGGGCAACAACCTCCGTGTCCGTGTCGGATTGGAAGATATGGCCGGACTCGATGAGCTCCGCCTTGAGATTCGACCAGTTTTCGATGATGCCGTTGTGCGCGACCGCAACATTGTGCGAGCAATCACGGTGGGGGTGAGCGTTGATCGTATTCGGCGCACCATGTGTCGCCCACCGGGTATGCCCGATTCCGGTTGTGCCGTGCCCGGATCGTCCTGCGAGCTCCGCCTCGAGCTCTGCGATCCGACCTGCCTTGCGGATGACGTCGATCCCGGACTCCTCGACAATGGCGACCCCTGCCGAGTCATATCCCCGATATTCGAGCCGCTGGAGTCCGCTGATGAGGAGCGGTTGGACCGGACGCGGTCCTGCATAGCCAACGATGCCACACATCGTGCACTGTCCTTCCCATATTGCGTGCCGGCGCGCGCCGACAACCAACCGGGTCGGTTCAATGTGCCGCAGTATCTGACTGCTGCACCCCACGTCGGAGCGGATTCTGTTTCACCGGTTACCCGGTGGGTTTCGGCCGCTCCGTCACGACCGTGGGAACCGAGAGGGCATCCGCCGAATGGTTCGATACTCCCTCTTCCTCGTCACCCCTCGTGGGGCCAGGCGCTCAAGGTGCTGCGACCCGGATCGAGGCAAAGAGTAGTCGCGGGTGGCGGGTCGCGTGTCGTCCTAGGTCAGCTCGGCCCGGACGATCCCGATTAGCACCTCGGTAATGGCCGCGGCCTTTTCCTTAGTGGGAGCCTCGACCATGACCCGCACAAGCGGTTCGGTGCCGGAAGCACGCACGAGGATTCTCCCGTCGCCTTCGAGCTCGGCCTCTGCCCGCTCGACTGCCGCCCAGATCGCTTCAGCGCTCTCGAGCCGGCTCGTGTCGTTGACCCGAACATTGCGCAGTATCTGCGGGTATTCGGTGATGACTTCCTTGCGCAGATCTGCGAGTCGCCGGCCGGATGCCGCAACCACCTCGACGAGTCGGAGCGCGGTGAGCAACCCATCCCCGGTGACCAGGTCCTTGAGAAAGATCACATGACCGGACTGCTCGCCACCGAATGCTGCGTCGTGCTCGCGCAATCCTTCGAGTACATAGCGATCACCGACCTGAGTCTGGATCAAGGTGATGCCCATCGACTCTATCGACTTGCGGAATCCCAGATTCGACATGACGGTGGCGACCACGATGTTGTTCTTGAGCCGGTCCCGGGCGTGCAAGTGCCGGGCGATGATCGCCATGATGACGTCACCGTTTGCCACCACCCCCTCCTCGTCGACGGCGATGAGACGGTCGGCGTCACCGTCGAAGGCGAGACCCAACCGACCTCTCGACTCCTTGGCCAGGAAAGCCGGGGAGGTTGCACCGACTCCGTCGTTGATGTTGATGCCGTTCGGGTCGGCGGCCAGGATGGTCACGTCCGCTTTCAGCCGCTCGAACAGAGCGGGGGCGGTCTTATAGGCGGCGCCGTTGGCGCAGTCGAGGACAACCTGGATTCCCCGGAATGAATACTCGGCCAGACCGGCCAGGAAATCGAGGTACTCCGCCTGCGCTTCTGCTTTCTGGAACCTCGTGCCGACGGCATCGCCGATCGCCACATTGAATGGGTGACCGGACCGGAGTCGCGCCTCGATCCCGTCCTCATCCGCATCGGTGAGCTTGGCGCCAGTGCTCCCGAGCAGCTTGATGCCGTTGTCGGAAGCCGGATTGTGGGAGGCGCTCACGATTGCTCCCATGACCGCACCGGATGAGCCGGTGAGATAGGAGACACCACCGGACGGGAGAACACCGACGTCAACCGTATCGATGCCGACACTGTGGAATCCAGCTTGGAGGGCGGAAGAAAGCATCTCGCCCGACCGGCGCGTGTCTCGCCCCACCAGGACGGGTCCATGGGCCAGTGCTTCGCCGGCGGCGCGAGCCAACGCCATCACGAATTCGGGTGTCAACTCGGTGTTGGCAACACCGCGGATACCGTCGGTCCCGAAGAGTCTGCGACCCTCCCGGAGCATTTAGCGCTTGGTGTACTGAGGGGCGCGGCGGGCCTTGCGGAGGCCGTACTTCTTGCGCTCCACGCGGCGGGCGTCCCTGGTCAGCAGACCGTTGCTCTTCAACTCAGGACGAAGCTCGGGAGTCAACTCGACCAGGGCACGGGCGATGCCGAGCCGCAGGGCATCGGTCTGCCCGGTCGTGCCCCCGCCGTGAACGGTGGCGTCCACGTCGTAGCGACCCTCAACCTCGGCGACACGCAGCGGTTCGAGGACCCGGATGCGCTGAGCGATGGTCGGAAAGAACACCTCTAACGAGCGCTCGTTGATGACGATCCGCCCAGTGCCTTCACGTAGGCGGACCCGTGCGACGGAGGACTTGCGGCGCCCAGTTGCCTGAACGAGTGGCTTGGACATCAGGCGTCCACCTTTCGGATATCGAAGACGAGCGGCTGTGGGGCCTGCGCTTCGTGGGGATGGTCTGGCCCGGTGTGTACCTTCAGCTTCTTCAGCATCTGGCGGCCGAGACGGTTCTTGGGAAGCATTCCCTTCACGGCTCGTTCGACGACCTGCTCGGGGCGACGTTCGATCAGAGAGGAGAAAGACTCTTCCTTCAGTCCACCCGGGAAGCCTGAGTGGCGGTAGTAGATCTTTCGTTCGGACTTGCTCGAGGTGACCGCGACTTTGTCGGCGTTGACGACGATCACGTAGTCACCGACGTCGAGATGCGGTGCGAACTGGGGCTTGTGCTTGCCGCGCAGCACCTGCGCAATCTCGGACGCCAGCCGCCCGAGGGGGAGGCCCTGGGCGTCAACAACGTGCCACAGGCGTGGAACTTCGTCGGGCTTGGGTGAATAGGTCTTCTGCATCTTTCGAATTCCTCGCGAGGGAAGGGCCCCGCGATCGCGAAGCCGGGTAATGGTATCGGATCGGGTGCTACATCGTCAATCCGGAGACCGACCGTTTCTCGGCAATACTGTGCCCTGTTTTTCGTACACAGTATTGCCGAGAAAACATGGGGTGGATTCCTGGCAATATGGTTGCTCCAATGCCGAGAAACCTGATCTCACTCGATGACATCCGCTCTGCGCAGAAGCGCATTGCCGCGACCGCGCTCATTACGCCGTCAATCCACTCGACCTCGTTTTCGAGAATGACCGGACGCGATGTCTGGTTCAAGGCCGAGAACCTCCAGCGAACCGGATCCTTCAAGATCCGTGGGGCGATGAACGTGCTGTCCCAACTCGACGAGGATGCTCGGGCGGCCGGCGTCGTGGCTGCGTCGGCGGGCAATCATGCACAGGGAGTTGCCCTGGCCGCTCAATCAACCGGTGTCCCGGCCACCGTGTTCATGCCGGAGACGGCTCCCCTGCCGAAAGTCCAGGCAACCAAGGAGTACGGCGCCGAGGTTCGCCTCACCGGGACCAGCCTCGAGGATGCGGTCGTTGCGGCGAGGGCTTTCGCCGACGAGAGCGGCGCACGCTTCATCCACCCCTACGACGACGTCACCATCATGACGGGTCAGGGCACTCTCGGAATCGAGGTCGCCGAGCAGATACCGGCGGCTGCATCCGTCGTCATACCCGTCGGTGGTGGCGGCCTGATGGGCGGTTCGGCTGCCGCCCTCAAAGGGCTACGACCCGACCTGGTCGTGGCGGGAGTCGAGATCGTGACCGCCAACACCTATGTGCTGAGCCGGGACCGCGGCCGGCCGACAGCAGTCCCGCCGCGGTCCACGGTGGCCGACGGGATAGCCGTCCACGAGCCATCTCGACTCGCCTTCGACCATATCGAAGCGTTCGTGGACGACCTCGTCACGGTCGATGATCCCCAGGCCATGCAGGCCGTTGCGCTGTTGCTCGAACGCACCAAGCTCATGGTTGAAGCGTCCGGGGCGGTGGGTCTCGCCGCCCTCCTCGCCGGCAAGCTCGAGGACTTGCCCGACCCGCTCGTAATCGTCCTCTCGGGAGGAAACATCGACCTGCTGCTCCTCAATCGCGTGATTCGCGGTGGTCTGGCGGCCGCAGGCCGTTTCGCCTGGTACCGGGTACGGATCCCAGATGTGCCGGGCCAGCTCGCCGGCCTCCTCGAAGTGATCGCCTCGAACGGAGGCAACGTGGTCTCCATTGAGCACTACCGGGAAGAAGGCGGTGTGCCCGTTGGGTTCACGGAAGTGCTGATCGCAGTGGAAACGCGTGGCCCGGAGCATTCGGCCGAGTTGAAAGAGGCGCTTCGCGAACACGGCCTCGTGGTCTGACGGACGGTCGGCGCATAGCCGGCCTCAGCGATCAGCCATCCTTGAACGACTACGCGATCACCCGTGACGTCGGAAGTCCCAACAATACGGCTCATCCTGCTGGCGGGTGCTCCACAAGAAGCAGAACAATCAATGAACCGCTCAACGGGCATGAATGGAATCACCACCGGATGGCGTGCCGGCAGACGTATGCGACGGTGAAAACGACCAGCCGGCCCAGCTACAGGGCCCCAAACAAGACTCCCAGCGGTCGACCCTGCCCGGTGAACCGCACCCACAAGTGCCGATCGAGGACGGGTAGGCGAGGTGCTTGTCACTGCAACGTGACGGTTGATCTGGTGCAATGAGTGTGTATAATATGCGCATGGCTCGTGTCAATGTGTACCTCCCTGACGATCTGGCCGCCGAAGCAAAGGCAGTCGGGTTGAACGTTTCCAACCTCACCCAAGAAGCCTTGCGCAGTGCGTTGGCGGCCGGCCGTGTCGACGAGTGGCTCGACGGCGTGACTGCCATGCGACCCCTCCGCATCAGCCACCATGCTGTCACCCTTGCAGTGGCAGCTGCCAAAGACGAACTCGAGAGCAATGGCTGAGCTGTTGATCGTGGATGCGTCGGCCATGGTCGATCTCATGGTCGGATCTCCCTTGGCAACCTCGATCGAAAACCGGCTGCGGGGTCATGAACTTCACGTTCCGGCCCACTTCGATGCCGAGGTGCTCTCCGCGTTGGGACGTCTGCAGCGAAGCGGGAATATGACCGTTCGGCAAGTCACCACCAGAATCCAACGAGTCGCTTCTGCCCCGATTCAACGACACCTCCTCGCCCCGTTGCTGGCCGGCGCCTGGAAGCAGCGCCACAAGCTACGGCTGGTAGACGCCCTCTACGTGGAACTCGCCGATCAACTCGAGGCCGTCATCGTCACAACAGATTCAGGGTTGGCAGCAGCATCACCCGCTGCGGACCTTCTCTCTGGGAATACCTAACTCGCTCTTCGAAGTGCCTCGAAAGCGGACTGCGGGGACATCCCCCAATCGAGTATGAGGAGGCCCACTACACTCAACTAACCACCACCAGATGAGACTCGGAAACCAAGAAACCGAGTCTCCATCAAACCCAGTGCGGTTCAGAAGGAGCCTCGTTTGGCTTCTGGGGCTTGTGAGGTTCCTGGTCTTGGTTGAGTTGGCCTCAACTGTGCTGGTAGTCATTGTGTGGCGTACCCGCTGGCAGCCTGGGATCGGTTTTCTCCGCTGGTTCAACAAGAAGGTGGGGAACCCGGCATTGCTGCGGATGGCCGGGGAGCGGATTACGAGGGTTCATCACACGGGCCGCAAGTCGGGAACGGAATATGTGACTCCCGTCTGGGCGGAACGGTCCGGGCAGTGGTTCTTCATCCCACTGCCCTACGGCACCGAGGTTGACTGGTGCCGCAACGTCCTGACGGACGGTCACTGCGCCCTCGAGCGCAACAGGATGCGTTACGAAACTGATGCTCCCGTCATCGTGCTAGCGGCTGAAGCAACGCCACGCCTGCCGTCAGGATTACGGAGGAGGCACCGGCTTGTGGGCGTGGATTCGTATCTCCGTCTGAACATCATCTCTACCGATAAGCCAGCCACAAAGGCGGGCTGAGCGAGGGTCCCAGCGAACGGCGCTTGGTAACCAGGAAAGCCGGACAGCAGAAGATCCGAACCCCCCGCAATTCGCAGGCAATATGCGCAGCAAACGCGTTTGATTGACGCCTCACGGGGTGTTGCGACTAGGCCAAAACTTGACGGTGACGTTTAGGGTCGAGTTCCGTCACGGTGGGTCGGTGCCGGTGGCGAGTTGAAAGCGCAACCGCCCAGGCGGCGAGTCGGGGATGATCTCATATCCCATTTGGTGGATGACCACATGATGATGAAACCAACACAGGGTGATCAGGTTGTCGGGATCGGTTCGACCTCCCTGTGACCAGGGGATTATGTGGTGGGGTTGGAGCCGATACCTCGAGGTGCAGCCGTCGGCTGTGCATCCATGTCGCTCGCCAGCTTGATGGGACCACCGGTTCGCCAGTGTGATGGGACCGGGTTGGGGTTCGGTCAGGTCCGGCGT
>JARGFH010000058.1:0-20000 GCA_029210695.1 Acidimicrobiia bacterium | reverse complement strand
TCTGCTGACACCGTCGCACCCATGATACGTTGTGCGTCCTTATGCACTGGCTCGATCGGCTCGCCGGCATCCTCACCGCCCGATCGCGGTTCTACGATCGCGTATTCGCGGACGGGTGGGGTGATGCGTCGACGCTTCGAGAACTCCGAGCAGGGGCACGACGCGTTGGCGATATCCCCCGGATAGAGATCTCCTGGGATTCTGCATTCGAACGAAGAGGAATCCTCCACACTGACGGATGGTTCGAGAGTCCGTCGGCAGGGATCCTCCCGGAGGCCAGCCGGATAGCCAGGCTGCGGCGTGTTGAGCCCCGAGACGGGACGAAAGCGGTCTGCTTGATGATGGCCGCCTTCAATGATCACGGCTTCGAGACGAGGCACAAGCTGGCCGTTCGCCTCACCGACCACGGCATCGCTTCCCTCATTCTCGAGAATCCCTACTACGGGACTCGCCGGCCGTCCACCGGGCAGCCACTCCGCACTGTGGTCGACTTCTATGCAATGGGTGCGGCGGCTGTGCTCGAAGGGCGGGCAATCCTCGCCGGCATCCGCGCGGTTGATCCGATTCCGATCGGAGTGGCGGGTTATTCGATGGGTGGCAACATCGCAGCCCTGGTCAGCGCCACTGTTCCGTTCCCGATAGCTACCGCAGGATTAGCCGCCTCTCACTCCCCCGGCCCGGTCTGGACAGAGGGCTTGCTGGCCACCGCCATCGCCTGGGACGCCCTCGGTGGCGTGGGAAAGAAAGACGACATCGCCACGGCGCTCGGTTCGGCGTCCGCCCTTCACTTCCCGGCGCCGCCGCACGCTGCAAGTGCCGTGCTCGCCGCTCCGTTGGCCGACGGATACATACCCCGTCACGCATTCGAAGCCCTCCACGGTCACTGGCCCGGATCAGAGCTCCGCTGGATCAAGGGCGGACATGCCAGCGTTCTGCTCTGGCACAAGAAAGAGCTCGCCCAGGCAATCGTGGACTCGTTTGAGCGACTGCGTTGCAGCTCCGAGTTGTAGGTTCTGAGTTGTGGTCTATTGCCGGCTGCGCGCCAGAACTCAGAACCCATGACGTAGAACCAATATTTCAGATCAGGCGAACGAACCGGCGTTTGCCAACTTGTAGCACAGAGCCCGACAAGGCGGCCCGCGCTAACTCCATATCCATCAATACCTCGCCATCGAGCTTGACGGCTCCCTGGCCGAGCATCCGCCTGCCATCGGAACTCGTAGCGACCAAGCCGGCTTCCTTGAGCAGCACCGGTAGGAAGACCGGGTCATCGTCGGTGAGTGAGTACTCAGGGATGTCGTCTGGCGCTTCGTGGCGTTTGAACACCTGATCGAAGGCTGCTTCGGAGGTGGTCCCCGCCCCGGCACCGTGATACAGATCCACAATCTCACGGGCCAATCTCCGCTTCACGAAGCCTGGATGGAGCTCACCGGACGCCAGACCTTCACGGATTTCGGCAATCTCCGCGAGGGGCACTCCGGTCGCGAGCTCGAAATACTGCACCGTCAACTTGTCGGGGATGCTCATCAGCTTGCCGAACATATCGTCCGCGGCATCGTCAATTCCGATGTAGTTGCCTAGGGACTGAGACATCTTGTGCTCGCCGTCGGTCCCGATCAGCAGCGGCATCGTCATCGCGATCTGAGGGCGCTGGCCGTGACGTTCCTGGAGGACGCGCCCCATCATCAGGTTCCACAACTGATCGGCGCCCCCGAGTTCAATATCAGCCTCAACGGCCACCGAATCCATGCCCTGTAGAAGCGGATACATGAACTCCATCACCGAGATCGGTTGATGAGCGTCAAACCGATTGGCAAAGTCACTTCGTTCCAACATCTGAGCGACGGTTACCTGTGCGGTCATGTTCAACACATCCGCCATATCCATTCCCGCCAACCACTCGGAGTTGTACCGGATCTCGAGAGGGTCCGGCAGGAGCACCTTGCGGAAGCCCGCCAGTACCGAATCAGCGTGGCTGCGCACCTCATCGGCGCTGAGCCGGCGTCTCGTCTCGCTCTTGCCGGAGGGATCACCCACCTGCGCCGTGAAATCCCCGACGATCAGAACGGCGGTGTGCCCTGCTTCCTGGAATTGTCTGAGCTTCCGAAGCACGACGGCCCAGCCAAGTGTCACGGCAGGAGCTGTTGGGTCCATCCCCAGCTTGACCCGCAAGGGCCGGCCCTCTGCCAGGCGGCCTTCGAGGTCGCCCTCGGGAAGCACGGTATCCGCTCCCCTGAACAGTGAGTTGAGGTTTTCCGTCATCGAGCGGGCAGCCTAGCGGGGCGCTCGAACAGCCACGATCAAATGCACATAACGGGGTCCGGGGACCGGTACCCTGCGGAGCAAGAGATAGGGCCCTCATGAAACGACTACCGGCGCTGGTGGTCGCTGCAGCAATGCTTGCTGCGGCGTGCAGTTATCAACCGCTCGACGATCCCGGGTTAGGCGAACTTGGCCTGACGACGACCGTCTACGCGGCCGATGGTTCAATTCTCGCCCAATGGCACGCCGAGGAGGATCGCGTGCTCGTCGGATACGACGATCTTCCCAGACATCTGATCGACGCCATTGTTGCCATCGAAGACGAACGATTCTGGGTGCACGCCGGCGTTGACCTCAAGTCGATCGCCAGAGCCCTTGTGCAGAACATCGAAGCCGGCACCATCGTGCAGGGCGGATCGACGATCACTCAGCAGTACCTGAAAAACGTCCTTCTGACCCCGGAAGTGACTGCGGATCGAAAGATCGAAGAGGCGACCCTGGCGTTGAGACTCGAAGAAAACCTCACGAAAGAAGAGATCCTCGAGCGATACGCCAACACCGTCTACCTCGGCGGTGGCGCCTACGGGGTAGGCGCCGCCGCGGCTCACTACTTCGGCAAACAGGTGGGCGAGCTCTCGCTGCCTGAGTCGGCAATGCTGGCCGGGTTGATCCAGTCGCCGTCCCGGACGGACCCCTATCGACATCCCGATGCAGCACTCGAGCGCCGCAGAGTCGTCCTCAACAAGATGGTCGAACTCGGATGGGTCTCTGCCGAAGCAGCCACGACTGCGGATTCCACCGACCTTAGACTGGCCCCGCCCAGACCCCCCGAACAGATGCGATATCCGTATTTCACGGAAGAGGTCAAGCGGATGCTCCTGGACGAACCTGCACTCGGAGCGACGCCCACCGATCGCTACAACGCGCTCTTCCGGGGTGGTCTGCGTATCTTCACGACTCTCGATCCCCTCACCCAGGATGCAGCCGAGCAAGCGGTGATTGCCGGTGTCCCGGAAGACGGCCCATCGGCGGCGCTGGTTTCGATCGAACCGCGCTCCGGTTACGTGCGTGCTGTAGTAGGCGGAGCGGATTTCTACGACCCGACAGATCCGGTTGCCCAGTTCAATCTCGCCACCCAGGGTCTGCGGCAAACCGGTTCTGCCTTCAAACCGTTCGTGCTTGCCGCCGCGCTCGAAAACGGACTGACTCTCACATCGACCTTCTCCGGTGGATCATCGATCGTCATCTCGACGAGTTCAGGACCATGGCAGGTCGAGAACTACGGAGGGGCTAACTTCGGCAATCTCACCCTGCTCGACGGCACGGTGTGGTCGGTGAACGTTGTGTATGCGCAAGTGGTAGATGCAGTTGGGCCGGCGGCGGTGGTGGACGTCGCCAGAGCAGCCGGCATCACTTCTGAGCTCCAGCCGTTCCATGCCGTGGCGCTCGGAGCTCAGGAGGCGACGGTGATCGACATGGCATCGGCATACGCCACATTCGCCGCCGAAGGCATCCACATATCGCCGATCTTCGTCACTTCCATCGAAACGGCCGACGGGGTCAACATCTACGACGCCGTTCCGGTTGTCACCGAGGCAATCGACCGGGGCATTGCACAGCAAGTGACGGCCGCGCTGAGCGAAGTTGTTGCGCGCGGGACGGGCGCCCGGGCCGGCATCGGTCGTCCGGTGGCCGGCAAGACCGGCACTTCGCAGGAGCACCGGGACGCCTGGTTCGTCGGATACACGCCTGAACTGGCAACGGCCGTGTGGGTCGGATTCCCAGAGGCGCAGATTTCTATGGCCCCTCCCACCACCTCGATCACAGTTACCGGGGGCAGTTGGCCGGCCCAGATATGGGGACAATTCACCGCCTCCGCCCTGGTCGGCACCGGATTCGGCCGGTTGGCCACCGCCGACCTCGGCGACCTCATCGCCATCGACATCGATGTCTCGACGGGCTTGCTGGCCGGACCCCTGTGTCCGCGTGAGAACGTGCAGCGGGTCTTTCTCCCTGCCAATGAGGTTCCCTCGGTCGTCTGTCACATCCACAACCCGCAGGGGTTCGTGGCTATCGGGTCGGGTGAGGTGCCACAGCTAATCGGCCAGGGCATTGCAGGCGCGGTCCATCTCGCCGAGGAGGCCGGCTACCGGGTCTCGGTGGAATACGCGGAGGCCGGACGACTTCCAGACGGCACTGTGTTCAATCAGGTGCCGTCACCCGGCGAGCCGGCCCAATCGGGTAGCACGATAAACATTCTGGTGTCTGGCCCAGAGCCCGGAACCGAGTTCCCTACCGTGGTCGGCTACCCGTTCCAGCAGGCGCTGGCGAGGCTCGAAGAGATCGGGGCGAAGTTCGATCTCCGGTTCGAAGCCGAGTCGGACCCGGACGATGCCCGCCGCCGGACTGGCGTTGTCTGGAAGCAGGACCCGGCCGGTGGGGCTCCGAACGACGGAACGATCGTGCTCTGGGTCAATCCCTAAGACCGGTACCAGCAATCAGCAATCAGCAACCAGCAACCAGCAACCAGCAACCAGCAACCAGCAACTTAGGTATCCGATCCCGCGATGGTGAACCGCCAGCAGAGGTCGACTGCTTGGCTGATGCCGATGCGCGGGCTCGCCTGCACCTTCACTGCGGTTCGGCCGACTGGGGGCAGGAGGCGAATGGGTCCATCGACCAACGACGTGCCGTCGTGACTGCCATCGATGCCCATGGCTTCACAGAGCTTGCCGGGGCCGTCGGTCAGATGGTCGGTCCGTCCCCGTCTGGCCTCCATGGCCGGGCGATTCATCGTTGGTCGTCCGGCTCGGAGCAACACGGCCCCACCTTCGCCGGCCGGTCCGACTACGGCGTTCGCGCACCAGTGAATGCCATAGGAGCGGTAGACGTACAACGCACCCGCCCCCAGAAACATGGAGACGTTGCGCTTCGTTGGCCCGCGATAGGCATGGCTCGCCGGATCCGAAGCCCCGCCATACGCCTCCACCTCAGTCAGGATCACCTCGGTCGCCGCACCGCCTTCTCCGCTCCTGAGGCGCCAACCGAGTAGGCCGATCGCCGCTTCGGTGACCGGGTTGTGGAGCAACTCCACGAGTTCTCGGGTCACTGCGTGAGGTGAAGCAGGATTCCCTTGAACGAGTGCATCCGGTTCTCGGCCTGATCGAAAATACGTGACCGGGGATGGTCGGCGACTCCGTCTGTCACTTCTTCACCGCGATGCGCCGGGAGGCAATGGAGGAAGATGGCCTCGTCTCCGGCTCGATTGAAGAGTTCCTCGTTGACCTGGTAGCCCTCGAACAGACGCCGCCGCTCCGCCGCCTCTTCTTCCTGGCCCATCGAGGCCCACACGTCTGTGTAAACGAAATCAGCCCCGTCCACGGCTGCCGCGACGTCCGAAGTGATGGTCACCGGGCTGTATTGAGAGGCAAGATCGACATATTCGGAAAGCGGCGCATACCCTTCGGGAGCGGCCACACGGACTTCAACCTCGAGCATGGCGGCGGCGACCATCAAGGAGTGGCAAACGTTGTTGCCGTCACCGATGAAGGTGAGTACGGACCCGGGCAGGGGGCGCGCCTCAGCCATGGTTTGCACATCGGCCAGCGCCTGGCAGGGGTGCTCGAGGTCTGAAAGAAGGTTGATGACCGGAGATTCAGCGTTGGCGGCGATGATGTCGAGGTGCTCGTGTTCGAAAACCCGCAAGGCCAGGACATCCAGGTACCGGTCGAGGGTGCGAGCGACGTCGGCCGGAGCTTCTCGCTTGCCGAGACCTACTTCTTCGTTGCGGAGCGTCATCGGCCGGCCCCCGAGTTGCGAAACCGCCACCTCAGTCGAAACGCGGGTCCTCGTCGAAGGCTTCATATAGAACAAACCGACTTCGCGCCCGGCGAGTGCTCCGGCGAATTCCGACGGGTGCTCCTTGGCCCTGGTTGAGAGGTCGAGGGCATTCCGCAATCCATCAAGACCAAGATCGGCAACTCGCAAGTAGTCCATGTCACGCACCTCTCAACCGGCCACCGGTGGCATCTATCACCGCGGCAATTATCTGTTCACGATGAGGAGCAAGTTCCTCGTTGGTCAAAGTGTGGTCGGGAGCCCTGAATACGAGTCGTATTGCGATGCTCTTCTTGCCATCACCCAATGATGGTCCCCTGAACTCGTCGAAGACTGCGACCTCCTCCAGCCAATCACCGGCTGCATCCGTTGCCGCCTGCACGAGCGCCGAGGCGGCGGTGGACTCATCGACCACGAAAGCGAGGTCGAACTCGACTCGCGGATATGTGCTGGGTGCATCGAGTTGCCACCTGCCGGCACTCAGCTGAGCCAGATCCAGTTCACCGGCTGCCACCCGCCCTTCGAGTCCGAATGCCCGCCCCACGGCCGGATGCAGCTCCCCGACGACTCCGACCCGCTCACCACCCACCAGCACTTCTGCGGCCCGGCCGGGGTGGAATCCTGCCGGTGTCGACTGCCGAAGGTCACACGGAATCCCGAGACCGGTCAGCAACGCCCGTGCCAACCCGGTGGCCGTGTAGACATCCGTCCGGCGCGGCGAGGAGTGCAGTCCAAACGGGCCGGTTCGTCCCACTGCGACGAATCCGAGGCGTACCGGCTGGTGTGGAATCCTCGCATCGTCGGGATCCGGTTCGGCGAGAAAGACCCGTCCGACCTCGAAGAGCGCCACGTCGGGCAGACCGTGTGAGACGTTGTACTGCACGGCTTTGAGGAGATTCGGCAGAAGCGTCGTCCGAAGATAGGCCTCTTCCTCCCTGAGCGGGTTCCGCACCCGGATTGCCGCTCGACGGGGATCATCAATGGGAAGGTTCAAACCGTCGAGTTCGGTCTGCCCGAGAAACGACATCGTTTGGGCCTCGTGAACGCCGAGCCCGACCATGATGTCGCGAAGGCGACGATCCCGCTGTTGGTCGGCGGACAGCCCCCCGGCCGGCCCGGACGGCAAGGTTTCCGGAAACCGGTCGTAGCCGTACAAGCGGGCGATCTCCTCGATGAGGTCGATCGGTCGGGTCAGATCGGGTCGGTTGGTCGGCACGGTGACCGTGATCGGCGATTCTCCCTCGACCTCCATGTGCAGCCGGGTCAAGAGTTCGGCAATCAGCGCCGGGCTGAACGGAATGCCGAGGATGCGTTCGACTTCCCCCGGCTCGAGGTCGATCTGCCACGGCGTAATGACCGACGGGTAGTTGTCCTTGACATCTGCGAGGGCTTCTCCGCCGGCCAGGTCGACCATGAGGCGAGCGGCCCGGGCGGCCGCCAGCCCGGGCAGATTCGGATCAACGCCTCGTTCGAAGCGAGCGGAAGCCTCGGTGCGAAGACTGTGGCGCTTCGAAGAGAACATCACTGAGGGGGCGTGGAAGTGAGCTGCCTCGATCAGCACCCGGGTCGTGGAATCGGTGACCTCAGAATCCTCCCCGCCCATTATTCCTGCAAACGCCAAGATGCCGCGGCCGTCGCAGATCATCAGGTCGAGCACATCTAGGTCCCGCTCGACGCCATCGAGGGTCCGGATGGTTTCACCCGAGTGAGCTCTGCGAACCACGATCTTCTCGTCGGCCACCTCGTCGAGATCAAACGCATGCAGAGGCTGGCCCAACTCGAGAAGAACGTAGTTGGTGATATCGACTACGTTGTTGATGGGCCGGACGTCCGACGCCCGCAGACGGAGTTGCATCCAGAGCGGCGATGGGCCGATCTTCACGTTGTCGACCTCCCGGCCGACGTACCGGGGGCAACCCTTCGTATCCTCGATCATCACCTGGACGGCAGAAGGACGGTCGACCGTTGCCGGAACGGCATCCGGCATGCGCACCTCGGTGCCGTAGTAGGCGGCAAACTCCCGGGCCAGGCCGATGACCGACATCGCATCCGGTCGATTTGGTGTGATCGAGACGTCGAACACGACATCCGGGAGTGGTACTAGGTCGATGAAATCAGCCCCGATCGGAACCGTGGGGTCGAGCACCATGATGCCGTCGTGATCGTCCCCGAGACCGAGTTCGGCGGCCGAGCAGATCATCCCATGAGACGTCACACCGCGGATGGTCCGAACACCAACCTCGAGCCCACCGGCTAGAACGGCACCCGGAACCGAGACCGGCACCACATCGCCGACCTCGAAGTTCCACGCACCACACACTATGTCTTGTGGATCGCCCCTTCCGAGATCGACGCGACAGAACCGAAGGCGATCGGCGTTCGGATGCTTGTCGATCTCGAGCACCTTTCCGACGATGACCTTGGTGAACGGCGCCTGCAGGACCTCGTAACCTTCCACCTCGTGTCCGAGTGATGCAAACACCGATTCGATCTCGAGCGGGTCATCGATGGGGATATCGACGTATTCCTCCAACCAGCGCAGAGAAACCTTCATGTGAACTGCCTCAACACACGAACATCGTTCTCATAGAAGTGCTTTATGTGGTTGATGCCGTGGCGCACCATGGCGATCCGTTCGGCACCCATGCCGAACGCGAAACCCGAGACGTGCTGCCGGTCGTATCCGACGGCTTCAAGAACGTTCGGGTCGACCATTCCGCAGCCCATCAGCTCGATCCAACCGGAACCGCTGCACACACGACAACCGGAACCATCGCAGGCGAAGCAGGAGACGTGCATCTCGGCCGACGGCTCTGTGAACGGGAAGAAGTTGGGGAGCAACCGGATGGTTCGGTCGGGACCGAAGAACTCGCGAGCGAAGTGCGCCAACGTTCCCTTGAGGTCGCCGAACGTGATGTGCTCGTCGACGGCCAACCCTTCGATCTGGTAGAAGACGGGAGAATGTGTTGCGTCGAGTGCGTCTGCCCGGAACGTACGCCCGGGGACGACGACATAGACGGGTGGCTCATGCTGCTCCATATAGCGAGCCTGCATCGGTGAGGTATGCGTGCGCAGCAGCATCTCATCCGGGTCGTCGCCGTACTCCACGTAGAGAGTGTCGGACTCGAGACGGGCGGGATGGGTCGGCGGGGTATTCAACGCATCGAAGTTGTACCAGGCCAACTCGACCTCTGGCCCCGACGCCACCCGATATCCGAGTCCGGCGAAGATATCGACCACCTCATCAACCGTCTGTATGAGGAGATGGTGCATGCCGACGGACGGTTTGTAGCCTTCCAGGGTGACATCGACCCGGTCCCCCGCCAGCAGGCGGTCCTCGGCTATCCGTTCGAGCACGCCTCTTCGGGCTGCCAGCAGGTCTTCGAGTCGCCGTTGAGCTTTATGGACCCCGGCTCCAACCTTCGGACGTTCGTCGGGAGGAAGCTGGCCCAGACCGCGCCGCGTCGATGCGATGAGTGATCTCTTCCCGAGCAAATCGGATTCGAGAGCGCTCAGGGATTCAAGATCGACGATCGCGTCGATCCGCGCAGGAGCCCCGGCGAGGAGTTCATGTAACAAGTCCATCGGATCGAACAGGTTAGTCGTGGAGCGGTCCGTGCAATCCAGACCGGCCGGCCAGTTCGTACATCATGATCGAACCAGCCACCGAAGCGTTCAGACTCTCCTGACCCGCACTCATCCGAATGGTCGCGCGCTGATCACAAACTGCCACGAGATCGTCCGGCAACCCGCCTGCCTCGTCCCCGACAATGACGGCCCAGGGCCCCGTGCCGCCCAGTTCAGACGGCGATGTGCCGCCGGCAACCACCGTGGCGATCGTGTCGAAACCACGCCTCCTGAGATCCGCCAGGTCAGATAGTCCCGATTCGATGGGAATCGAGAAGTGGGCGCCGGCCCCCGCCCGGAGCACTTTGGGACTCCACGGGTCAACCGTCCCGGGTCCGAAGGTCACCCCGAATCCGAAGGCGGCAGCAGTTCTAATGAGAGTCCCGGCGTTGCCCGGGTCGCCGACACCCCACAACACCACCACATTGCGGTCCCGAACCGGAACTGATGACGGAATGCGAACCACCCCGACAGGTCCTCGTGGGTGCCTGGTAGGAGCCAGCCGATCGAGGACTTGCTGTGTAACGACCACCAACTCGTATCCGGCACCGGCGGCCAGTGAAGCCGTCGTATGATCTTCCTGCAGCGCGAACACAGGGCCGACCAGCGCGCCGACCGCAGCGGCCGCCTCGAGAAGGTGTGGTCCCTCGAGGAGGGTCGATTGTGCGTCCGCCCGACCCCGTGCGCGACGAAGCCGGACCGCGGAAGCCACGCGTTGATTGCGCGGCGAGCGGACCGGCTCCATAGTGACCTCAGTCGGTGCCTGCGGTTGCTGCCTCGACGAGTTGTCCGAATGCTTCCGGATCGTTGACGGCCATGTCGGCCAGCATCTTTCGGTCGATCTCGATCTCGGCCGCCTTGAGCCCGGCGATGAGCTGGCTGTAGGTCGTACCATTCTGTCTGGCAGCTGCGTTGATCCGGCTGATCCAGAGACGGCGGAACTCCCCCTTGCGTGCGCGACGATCCCGATAGGAATCCTGCATCGCGTGCATCGTCTGCTCACGGGCGGCGCGATAGCGGCGACTTCTCGCGCCGGTATACCCCTTGGCCCGCTCCATTACCTTCCGGCGCTTCTTGTGGCCGCCTACCGCGCGTTTTACTCGTGCCATGACTCGTGCTCCTAGCGTCCCAGCAGTCGGTTGACGCGTTTCTCGTCGCCCGGACTCAGGTCTGTTTCACCGGACAAACGACGGTAGCGTTTCACGCCTTTGGCCGTCTTCAAATGCCCGCGACCGGCCTGGCGGCGTCGGACTTTGCCGGATCCTGTGACTTTGAACCGCTTCTGGGTTCCTTTGTGTGTCTTCATTTTCGGCATGGGATTCCTCCGTCAGTCGCCATCGCCTGCCGCGTCGGTGTCACTCTCATCGATTGCATCATCAAGTTCGTCGTCAACAACCTCGTCAACCACCAGATCAACCTCGTCGTCAACAACCTCGTCAACCACCAGATCAACCTCGTCGTCAACAACCTCGTCAACCACCGGAACAACCTCTTTGTGGCCCCTGCCGGTGGGCTTATGGGAGGGCTTTCCCTCCTTTGCCGCAGCGGCGAGATCCAGCGCTTTTCTCGTTGGAGCCATGACCATCGTCATGGTCCTGCCGTCCTTGCGAGCAGATTGCTCGACGATCGCCAGGTCTTGAAGCTCCTCGAAGAGGCGCTCGGCGAGTCGGTGCCCTAACTCCGGTCGTTCGTTCTCACGACCCCGGAACCGCACCGTCACCTTGACCTTGTCTCCTTCGGACAAGAACTCCTGAGCCCTTCTCCGAACGATCTGGAAGTCGTGCTCTCCGATTCGTGGACGAAGCCTGACCTCTTTGATCACCGTTCTGGTCTGCTTCTTGCGTGCCTCACGTTGCTTGACGGACTGCTCGTATTTGTACTTGCCGTAGTCCATCATGCGGCATACGGGCGGCTTGGCATCCGGAGCGACCTCCACCAGGTCGAGACCCAGTTGGTCGGCCAGCCAGAGCGCTTCTTCGATCTTCTTCACTCCGACCTGCGAGCCGTCGGGTGCGACGACCCGCACCTCTCTTGCCCTGATTGCGTTGTTCACGCGTGGTTCGGCGATCTCGTGACCTCCTCTACGAGAAAAATGCAGCACAGAAGGAATGCTGCATTCGTCGTGGTGATCGACCGCGGCTCACGCATGCGTGGCCGGGTGGGAAGCAGCACGCCTCCTCTTGCTCCTCAATTGTCCGGCGCAGTATACGGTGCCTGGAGCAAAGGGCAACGTGGGGAGCCGGCTGCTCCCGAGTTCTAGGTTCTGAGTTCTAGGTTCTGAGCCAACCTGGAACTCGAGAGCTGGACCTCTCTCGCTCAGATCTGCCGCAATGCGTTCACCATCGTCACCGCGGCCTTGGCGGCTTCTGCCCCTTTGTTGCCGGGACCCGGCAAGCTCCGATCCCTGGCGTGACTGAACTCGCGCACCGTCAGGACCGCACTCGTTACCGGAATGCCCGTTGCCAGCGCCACGTGGGTGAAGGCGGCCGATGCCTGGGTCGCCACATGCTCGTAGTGGTCGGTCTCTCCCTCGATCACCGCACCGATTGCAACAAGTGCGTCGAGACCGCTCCGGGCCAGCCTCAGAAGTGCCGGCCCGAGCTCGAGGGCTCCCGGCACCCGGACAACGGTGCACTCCTCGACTCCGGCTGCCTCAAGTGTGCTCAATGCTCCGGCCAGGAGCCCATCGGTAATCGTCTCGTTGAACGTCGAAACCGCAATCCCGATGTTGAGCCCGGCCCCGTCGGTGCTGCTCTCGATTTCACGCAGACGCATCGTCGACCTCCGGAAGGTTCAGAAGGTGGCCCATCTTCGCAACCTTCGCCCGGAGATACTCCAGATTCTCCGGGTTAGGAAGCGTTTCGAGCGGCACGCGTTCGGTGATGGTCAGTCCGTATCCTTCGATGCCGGCCCGTTTGGTAGGATTATTGGTCAGCAGGCGCAACGTGGTGAGTCCAAGATCGCTCAAGATCTGAGCACCGACACCGTAATCGCGCGCATCGGCCGGGAATCCAAGTTCCAGATTTGCGTCGACGGTGTCCCGGCCCTGATCCTGCAGTGCATAGGCTGCCAGCTTGTGCACGAGGCCGATCCCACGCCCTTCGTGCCCACGAATGTAGAGCAGAACCCCCTGCCCTTCCTCTCCGATTCTCCGAAGTGCCTCGCTCAGCTGAATCCCGCAGTCACACCGGAGGCTGGCAAAGGTGTCACCGGTCAGACATTCCGAATGGACCCTCACAAGCACGTTCTGCTTGCCGTCGACCTCGCCCATGACCAGGGCTATGTTTTCGCGGCCATCGACCAGCGATTCGTAACCAACCGCCCGGAACTCACCGTAGGCGGTCGGCAATCGGGCCTCGGAAGATCGGAGTACCAGCTGCTCATGCCTCCGCCGATACTCGATGAGATCGGCGATCGAGATCATCACCATGCCGTGTTTGGCCGAGAACTCGGTCAGAAAGGGAAGCCGGGCCGGCTCACCATCGTCGGTAACGACCTCTGCCAGGGCCGCGGCCGGGTACAAACCGGCGAGCCGGGCCAGATCGACTGCGGCCTCGGTGTGTCCTGCCCGCACCAGGACGCCGCCCGGTCGGTACCGCAGCGGAAACACGTGACCAGGTCGTCCGAAGTCCTCCGCCCGAGTCGAGGTATCGACAAATGCCCGGATCGTGGCAGTTCTGTCTGCCGGAGAGATACCTGTGGTAGTGCCATGGGTGTAGTCGATCGACACGGTGAAGGCGGTGTTGCGACGATCGGTGTTCTCTGAGACCATCATCGGAATCCGCATCTCGTCTAACCGTTCACCGGTGGCTGGAAGGCAGATGATCCCGCTCGTATGGCGAATCATGAATCCAACTCGCTCCGGGGTAGCCGACTCGGCCGCCATGATGAGATCACCCTCGTTCTCCCGATCGGCGTCATCGACCACGACTACCAGCTCGCCGTTGGCTATCGCCTCGATGGCACTTTCGATGGGGGCGAAGCTCATTCCCGTCCTCCCGACATCATGCGCTCGACGTATTTGGCAATCACATCGACCTCCAGGTTTACGCGGGAACCGGGGGCGCACAGACCAAGCGTGGTGATATCGAGCGTGTGCGGAATGACGGCGACTTCGAACTCGTCCCCGTCAACCTCCGCCACCGTCAGGCTGATTCCGTCGAGGGCGATCGATCCCTTGCTTGCAATGTATTTCGACAGTTCCCGAGGTGATCGAACTCTGATCCGTCTCCCGTTCCCCTCCTCCTCCACCGACACGATCTGCCCTACGCCGTCAACATGACCCTGGACGATGTGCCCATCGAAACGGCCGTCGGCCGCCATCGGGCGTTCGAGGTTCACTCCTGATCCGATGTCGAGTTCCCCGAGAATCGTCCTGGCGAGTGTCTCGAGTACCAGGTCGGCATCAAACTCGCTCTCTCGCGCCTCGACCGCCGTCAGGCATACGCCGTTCACCGCGACCGAATCTCCCACCTCCAACGCGAGGCCGGGAGCGCCCACAGATAGCCGCATACCTCCCTCGGACCTGTCCGCCGCTACAACGCGGCCCATGATCTCAATGATTCCGGTGAACATCATCCCTCCATCACGAACTCGACCCGGAGGTCGGCTCCTACCTTTCGAACTTCGATGATCTCGACCGTCCGGGCGTCGGCCAGCGTTTCGAACCGACCGGCCAACACCGTGCGACCGGAGCCCCCGGCGATTCTCGAGGCGATGTACCAGACCCCGCGATCGACCAGGCCGGCCCGCCACAAACTGCCGGCGACGGCCGGCCCGCCTTCGATCATCACGTCGACCAAACCTGCCTCCCCGAGGGCGGCGGCCACGCGCACGATATCCGGGCGACCATTCGCGTCTGAGGGCACGATGAGCAGATCACCCGGTTGCTCCGTTTCGCCGGTGCCAACGACAAGTGCGTTTCGAGAGAGCACCTGCGCTGCTTCCGGCAGCGTGCGCCGTCCGGTGAGAACGACCGGCCGCGGCTGCGGGCCGGAGTAGCCGGGCAGACGAACGTCGAGACGAGGATCGTCCGCGAATACTGTTCCCGCACCGACCAGTACGGCATCAGATTCTGCTCGCAGTCGATGGCCGTCGAGGCGAGCCTCCTCTCCGGTTATCCACTGCGCGGTCCCATCGTGGGCAGCGACCTGGCCGTCGAGCGTGAGTGCGCTCTTGAGAGTGAAGCGGGGTCGACCGGTGGTCCGGTGATGGAAGTAGCCGGGATCCAGGTCTTTCAAACCCGGGCTGGAACCATCCACTTCGACCTCGATACCGGCTGCCCGCAACGCCGCGATTCCCTCGCCGGAGACCTGTTGGTCCGGGTCGAGAGTGCCGACCACGACCTTCTCGACATTGGCATTCACGATGACCGAAACGCAGGGACCGGTCCTCCCGGTGTGGTTGCAGGGCTCGAGGGTGACGTACATCGTCGAACCGGCAGCCAAAGACCCGGCGCCTGCCAGAGCGATAACCTCAGCGTGCGGGAGTCCCGGAAGCTCATGAGCGCCCTCACCGACGACCCGACCGGCTGGATCAACTACGACCGCTCCGACGCGGGGGTTGGGGTGGGGGCGAAATCCCCGGGCCAGGCGGATCGCACGCTCCATCGGCTGTTCACTCACGCAACTACTCCTTTGAGAATGGGAGCGCGCGCGGCAAAGCCCGCCCTCCTTCTCCCATCCGGACTCTCACCGTCGGCTCCGGACTTCCACCGGAATCAACCCCGAAGGGTTCGCGGGCTATAACCGCCGGTCGGGAATTGCACCCTGCCCTGAAGGGGGCTTGAGCCGATTGTACCGCGGTCGCCGCAGAGCGCATTCGCCTGGCGCAAACAGCACAGACGGTTGTGCAAATCGCGGCCGGGAACCAGGTCCGTCGGCGACGACGCTGCAAAGGGCGAAAGAACCTGGAACGTAGAACCTAAAACCTAGAACTTGAAAGATTCTGAGCTCAGCCCATCCGGCGATCTATCTCGTAACTCGAGCCGGACACGCGCTTGGCGTGTTCCTTCATCTCTACGGCAATGGCAGAAGCTTGCCATTGCGAAGTGATTTCCCTGGTCGTATTGGTTGCGACGCCGAGAGACACCGAGACGACCGGAAAGGCATGCCGTTCGCCGCGCCGGTCTGTGACCTCGATGTAGCCGCGCAACGCGTCGGCCGTTTCGTAGTAGTCGAGAACGCCATCGTCGAACACTGAAATCGCCTGCCGGCAGAAGTCCTCAGATTGGTCGGGCTGAATGACCGCCACGAAGTCATCACCACCGATGTGTCCCACAAAGGCCGTCTGGTCTTGAAGGGCTGCGGCCGCTTCGAGGAGGGCGTGTGCCGTGAACTTGATCACCTGATCGCCGCGCATGAACCCGTAATGGTCGTTGTACGCCTTGAAGTTGTCCAGGTCCGCGTACACGAGGGCGAAGTCGTCGCCGGACTCGATGCGCGCCTCTAGCTCACTGGCGATCCGGAAGTTGCCGGGCAGCCCGGTCAGAGGCGACACATCGCGCAATGCCTTGGTGCGACGAAGAACCGCCTTCACCCGGGCAACGAGCTCGTTGATATCGAACGGCTTGGTTATGTAATCGTCGGCTCCGAGGTCGAGTCCTGTCACCCGGTCCTCTGGAAGCGCCTTGGCAGTCAGGAGAATGATCGAGGTATTGGCGGCGGCAGGATGACTCCTGAGCTGTTTGAGTACATTCAGCCCATCCATGCCCGGCATCATCACGTCGAGCACAACCACATCGGGCGCACCCGTTAACGCCGCGCTCATCGCTTGATGTCCGTCGCCGGCTGTGTCAACGTCGAAGCCCTCAAGCTCGAGGTTGACCCGCACAAACTGGACGATGTCCGGGTCGTCGTCGACGACCAGAATCCGTGCACTCATATTTCCATCCCGCCGATTGCATGGCGCAGTCGTGTGACTGCCGCAACGGGATCATCAGCCCGGAAGATCGCTGTGCCGGCAACGAACACATTCGCCCCGGCCTCCCTGGCCAGGCGAGCGGTCTCCGGGTTGATACCCCCGTCGATCTGTATATCGACCGTCAGGCCCTCCCTATCAACCCATTTCCGCGCAGCTTCGATTTTCGGCAGGACTTCCATGATGAACGACTGGCCACCGAATCCCGGGTGCACCGACATGATCAACACCATGTCGCTGAGTTCGACAAACGGCTCGATTGCGGCGAAGGGAGTAGGGGGGTTGACGACGAGCCCGAACCCGAGGCCGATCCGACGTGCCTTGGCCGCGGCTGCGGTCGGGTCGGTGATCGCCTCGATATGGATCATGGCGAGGTCGCCTCCTGCCTGTTTCAGCTCGTCGAAGTAGACATCGGGATTCGTCGTCATCAGATGACAATCGAAGAGCAAATCGGTATGCGTTCGCAGGGACTCGATGACCGGCATGCCGAACGAGATGTTCGGAACGAAGTGCCCGTCCATGATGTCCAGGTGCAGCATGTCCACATACGGCGCGATTCTTCCCACCTCCTCGGCCAGGTTGGCGAAGTCGGCGGCAAGCAGGGACGGAGCAATCTTGACCTGATCCATGTGGGGCGAGTGTATCGACGTTATGACCGCCTCACGACACTGATGAACATCCCGTCCGTCCCCGTGAGGTGCGGACCGAATAGCACGCCGTTTCCCCACGCCCGGCCGGGTGTTCCGGAAGGCGCTTCCGCATCGAGACCGGCGACGACTCCAACGGTCTCTTCTGGTGTAACGGTGCAGACCGAATAGGTGACGGTGCCGCCAGGTTTGACGAGTGACAGCGCCGCCTCGAGGAGCAGCCGCTGCCGGACCCCCATCACCGAAGCAGAGCCAGGGTCGAGCCGGTACCGGACTTCCGGGCGGCGCCTCATGGTTCCGAGCCCAGAACAAGGGGCGTCGAGCAGAACATGGTCGAAGGAGTCCGGTTTGAAAGGAGCGGCTAGGCCGTCGGCGACCAACCACGCCAGTCCCGGCGCGCGGCGATTCCCGTCCCGGACCCGGCGTAGGTGTCTGTCGGCGGCCACCACTCTGGCCCCGCGGTCCAGGAGATGGATTGCTTTCCCTCCAGGTGCGGCGGCCATGTCTAGCACGAGATCGCCCGGCGCGAGGGGAACTGCGTTGCCGACCGCCACACTGGCGGCGTCTTGAACGACGAATCCGCCGGCCACCGCTCCATGATCGGTCCACTCGAACGCCCCGGCGATCCCGACCACCGGAGTGAGTCCATCGGTGTCACTCCCCGGCCTGGCGCGCACCTGACGTGGAGCGTCACCGAGCGAGGCGGTCAGAAAGGCGGTTACTTCCTGAGTCGGCCACTCGGCGTCGAGTTGGCCGACCAGCCAATCGGGGTATTCGTCTCTCGGATCATGCACTGCGACCTCTCCGCGGCCTGTCCGGATCACCGTGCGCAGCACGCCATTGACGAATCCCGACGCTCTGCGACGAGCCCCCGACTTGATCGACTCGACAGCAGAATCGACGATGGCGTGCTCGGGAGCGCGTCCGTAGAGAAGTTCGGCGACGGCCACCCGCAGGACATCGACCACATCGGCGTCGAGGGAGGCTACCGACTTGTTGCTATTGCTCTCCAAGACCGCATCGATTCGCGCCAGGTGCCTGAGAGTTGTATATGTCAGAAACCGGAACAGGTCTGCATCCGGCCCCTGCAGGGAGGATGCATCAATGAGCCGATTGCTGTAGGCGCCGCTCCGAAGGATTCGTCCCACCGCCGTCGCCGCGGCACGTCGTGCGGCGACTCCAGGCTTCACGTCAGAACGCCCAACGGCCCTTGACGACCTCTCGCCCACTCGGTGCCTGTCATCCGGCGGCCGCCTTCGGCTTGCACTTCGTGGAGCGTCACAGCCCCGTCCATCAGGCCGAGGCAGAGCTCCCCGTCCACTACCCGAAGCTCACCGACCTCGACGCCTTGGGTCCCCGAGGGAACCGCCTCCCAGACCTTGAACCGGCTGCCGTTGAGCATCCCAAACGCACCGGGCCGCGGATTGAAAGCCCGGATACGCCGTAGGACTCCTTCAACCGGTGCAATCAGTGGCAGCCTTGCCTCCTCCGCCTTGATCTTCTCAGCGTAGGTGACGCCCTCCTCGCCTTGCGGGGTGGCCAGCAGGGAACCGTCCACGTATCGTCCCAGATCACGCTCCAGCAAGCCCGCACCCAAACCTGCCAATCGGTCGAGCAACTGCCCGGCGGACTCCACCGGTGAGACCACCGTACGACGAGTGCTGATGATGGAACCCGTGTCGAGGCCCCGATCCAGTGCCATGAGGGTGACCCCGCTCTCCTCGTCACCCGCCAGGACTGCACGTTCAACGGGAGCCGCGCCCCGCCAGCGCGGAAGCAAGGAGAAGTGCACATTGACATAGCCTCGGCGGGGAATGCTGAGCACGTCCGAATTGAGAATCATGCCGAACGCCACCACCACGCCGACATCGAAGGGCGATAGGCGGGCGATGATTTCGAGAAGCTCGGCACGGTTGGCAGGCTGAGCAACAGATAGGTCTAACGCCGTCGCCGCTTCCTTGACCGGCGAAGGCCGGGGGGTCTTCGAACGCCCGCGCGGGCGGTCGGGGCGCGTGATGACCAGGCGAACGTCTGAGACTCGCAGTGTTGCCTCGAGCGCAGCCACCGACGAGACCGGGGTGCCGAGAAAGATCGATGAGATCAAAGCCCGAGTGCCTCGTCGCGGAGTTCCCGGAGCGCTTCCTTGCGGACGCTCCGTTCGAGCCGCTCGATGAGCAGCGTTCCCTGAAGGTGATCGAACTCGTGCTGCAATACCCTCCCTAGAAGCTCATCGCCTGCGTATTCGACCTCGTTGCCATCGAGATCGAGACCGGTCAGTCTGGCGAACCCGGCCCGCCGGATCGGCCAATATCGGCCCGGTACGGAGAGGCAGCCCTCTTCGAACTCCCATTCTCCGGATGTTTCAACCATCACAGGATTGATCATCACATGGGCGCCGGTGCCGTCTGCCCAATCGAAAACGAACACCCGCCTGGCAATTCCGATTTGGGGGGCTGCCAGACCGACACCTGGAGCGGCATACATAGTCTCGGTCATGTCCTCGACAAGTCGCCTAACGCCTTCGTCGATCTCGTCCACCGTCGCCGCCACCGTCCGGAGCACCGGATCACCGAACGTGCGGATGGGAAAGATGGCCATAACCGGAGAGAGGCTAGTCGCCTGCCGGCTCACGCCGGCAGGTTCGAGTTCCTCCGGAACTCGGGCCCAATTACCAAACCGCTCCCGTGGCAGGTCGCCTGCCGGCTCACA
>JARGFH010000057.1:11257-22154 GCA_029210695.1 Acidimicrobiia bacterium | reverse complement strand
CCAACAGTGGGTATTCCCTCTCAGGAGGTGGGGAATTTCAGTGAGCAGGTCTGGGGAGTTTCAATGAGCGTGGTCAACGGTGGTGGTTTCGAACCCTGGGTCGGTGAATCCGCTGCCGGCTCCTTCGATTTGGTCGATGGCTACCTGCACTCCGGTTTCAGGGTTCGTTACTGCGACTGTGATGGTGGCCTTCTCAGGGAGGTCGAGTTGTTTGATCCGGTAGGTCAGGTAGGCGACCGGGAATCCGGTGAGGTCGACTGTGCGGGAGAGTTGTGAACCGTTTCCGCGCAGTTCGGCGACCGGATCACCGGCCGCGGTGGTCGTGGCTTTGATAGAGCCTTGGGTGGGACCGTCCGCTTCCGGGGATTCGGTCCAAGGTGAGGTCCAGTCGTGGGAGCCGGCAGTGCCATCAAACGTGCCGGACTCGAAGTTGTCTGACGCGATGAGAGTGAGCGCCCTGGCAATGACCGGGCTCTGGGTGGCTGTGGGAGTGAGTACGTCGGGAAGGTCGGTCGCCAGGTCGAGGTCGACGAGTGTCTGGCCGGTGCCGTTGTAGATGGAGTACTGATAGGTGATGAGGTCACCCGTTTTGACGGCTCCCTGGGGGTCTGCGGTCAGTGAGATTTCGAGTCCGGGAGTGTCGGCGTTGGCATCGATGAGGGGAAGCCCGACGACCACGAGGAGGAATGCCATCAGCCCCAGACCGAGCCGCCGGGATCGTTCCACCAATGACCGGACGACTGCCGCCCGGCGATCGCCTCGTGTGGCATGAGGAGTGATTGGGTTCATGTTGGAATGGTCTCTGAGATGAGATCGTCAAACGGTCCTGCCGCCGCTACCGACTCGGCTAGTGGCATCGTCACAACAAAGCGAGTGACCCCGTCGGTGCGCTCATAGGAGACGGAGCCAGACATGCCCTCGGCGAGCTGGCGCACAATCGAGAGCCCGAGTCCGACACTGTCCTTGACGGCGGTCCGCTCGTCCTGATGAATGAACCGCTGGAAGACTCGTTCCTCGAGTTCCCTGGTCAAACCGGCACCGTTGTCGGCCACGACCAATTCGTAGCTCCGGCCGATGACCCGACCCTCGATCCAGACTTTGTTCCCGCCGTACTTGCGCGCATTGGAGAGCAGGTTGCGGAGGATCTGGCGGAAACGAAGGTGATCGGCCCGGATGACCCCCGGCGCGCAATGAGTGGTCGCCTCGAAGTTCGCTCGCCGCATCGGCTGGAGGACCTCGCTCACCTCGTCCGGTACATCGACATCCGAGAAGGCGTAGGTGAGGGCACCAGCATCGAGACGAGCCGTCGTGAGAAGATCTTCCACCATCCGACCCAGATCGGCCGACTCCGACACGATCATTCCAACGAACTCGGCGGCCACCTCGGAGGACTGCACGACCGGGTCGTCGTCCAACAGCATGGCGAGTCCATGAATACCGGTGAGGGGCGTGCGAAGTTCGTGAGACGCGTTGGCGATGAACTCCTCACGCGCCTGAGAGAGCCTCCGTTCGGCATCGAGGCGGGCTTCGAGTTCGGCCTGGCGGCGGGCGCGGCTCGACAACCGTTGGTAGACCAGGATGATTGCGCCCGGAATGAGGAAGGCAACCAGGAACCTGGAGAAGTTCCCAACCGTGACCAGGAAGTCGTCGGAGGCTGCAACGCTCACGCCCAGTCCATCGCGCACGCCGACCAGCACCACCATCAGTTCCTCGAACGAACGATCCAGCGATGACTCGGCCAGCAGTTGGGCCGAAACGGAATCCCGGTCTGCCAGCGCTTCGATGATCAGAAGGCTCGCCTCCTCAAATCCTGTGACCACCGGCCCCAAAATCCCAGGGAGATCGAAACTCTCACCTTCCCTCTCCAAACCGGCCAGACCGGCGGCCATGTCCCCCAGTGCCTGCTCGGCTTCCGACAACGACACCGCCCGCGCTTCGAGCGAGTTCGTGCCGAACTCCCGATCGACCGCGGCCATGTGCACGGCGAGAGCAAGTTGCGCACGTACCACCGTGGCCGATCGAAGGGTCTCGTCGGCACTGTGCAAGGCGGCGGCCGCCCTGGTGATCCGCTGACTACCCCAGGCGGCACTGAAGACGATGCCGGCCACCAGCAAAAGGATGAGACCGGTGCCGATCGTGATGAGAAGCGGGCGGTCCCGGCGGGACCTCACAGACGTGTCACCGCGGCTGCGACGAGTGCGACGAGTTAGGGAAGTTGCCGACCGGTTCACCCAGTACTTGTCGGCAGAAACATCCAGAAAGCTAAGGAAGAATCAGCCATTTCTCTACTGCTCAGACAGACTAGTTACTCTTTAGTAGCTTCAAGAGGGCCGCTGCGACCGCCGAACGGGAGGACCCGTGCGCAGCCGCCAACTCATCGAGGATGCGAACTTCCGCGTCGGTGAGGTAGAACATGTGAATCATCCGACCGTTGCTCGTCGGCGACCGGTGGGCGAAGGGCACCGGATCCCCGGCGAACCAGGAGGCGTCGACACGCTGGGAATGCTCGCGATAGGCGACCCGGAGCAGGTCCGACAGGGTTAGTCCCCGGTGTTCGGCCGCTGCGACCGCCCATCTGCTGATGCCGGGATCCAGCGAAACGTTGACCCGACGCTTGCGCCGGGCCACCTTTGGGGCCGCCGGCTTCCGGACGGTTCGTTTCTGCTCGGCTCGCGGCAGCCTAGGAGCCGGTTCCCGCCCCGGGGCCGCGCTGAATCCACTGAAATCGAGTTTCTCGGTCATGCGGCGCTCCAGGGATCGGCAGCCACCGGAACTGTTCGGCGACCGTACTCCTCGAGTATCGCTTCGGTGATCTGCCGGTAGTCAGCGGCCAGGCCGACCACCGACCCCGCCAGGCGCCGGGCGCCCGGAGCGCGGGTGGCTTCGTCGTACTCATGGGCGAGCATACCGAGGCGCCGCATCTCTGAAGAGGCTCGCCGAGCCTGGCGAACGAAGCCTTCGAAGACGGGGGCAATCGATGACAGGCGTTCCTCCAGCATGCCCCGCGTTTCGGCCAGCAGCCGGGTGTCCTGGGCGGCGAATTCGAACAGGACCACCCCCAGCAGACGCAGGTCGGGATTCACGGTGGAGCGTACCGCAGCGAACTCCCGAGCGACCCTGGTCAAGCCTTGCATCGAGGCGAGATCGCGGCGGGTGGGGACGACCACAAACGCAGCGGCGGCGAGCATTGTCTGGAGGACAATGCCACCCGTCGGAGGGCAGTCCAGCACGACGAGGTCGTAATCGTTCGCCAGAGCGGACAGCGGCCGCCTGACGGCTTGCAGCCGGTTGCTCGTGGCATCCCGGGCGACCCGTTCGACGAACTGATCCAAGGCGGCGCCGCCGGCCACCACATCGAGATTCGTGCGCACTGCCTGAATCGGCCTGGGTCGGCGTTGGTGGATGATCGCTTCGATCAGTTCGCGGCCGTCGTCACCCTGGTCCGTTCGGTCGTAGCCCAGGTCGGCTCCCAGGTTGCCCTGCGGATCCAGGTCCACAGCCAGCACCCGCCACCCGGACGCGGCGGCCAGGCCTGCGAAGTTGGCAGTCAACGAAGTCTTGCCGACACCGCCTTTGCCGTTGGCGAATGCGATCACGTTATGCATAGCACGTTCATCTTGTGGACAGTCATGTGGATGTCCCTATGGCCGGTCATAGGAAGTACATCGGCGGAGGATTCGAGACCTTGAGGATTCCTTCCGGCGTCGCCGGGTGCGAAAGACCCGCTCCCCTGCCGAGCCCCCCTACCCCCGCCCCTCCGGGGCGGCGGTACTTTCCCCCCAAGGGGGGACCGACGATTACATTCGCTCCCCCCTTGGGGGGAGTACTTCGGATCCACGGGATCCGAAGGGAGGGGGGCTGGAGAGACCCAGACCCGACCGGCCACTCATCCGACCCTGGCCACCAGCACCCGGAAGTCGCCCAGGCCGCGGGGGTTCAGCAGCGTTTCAGCCTCGTTCTTGCGCGACCGGATCTTGAGCCGCTCGAGTGGGTCGCCGTGGCGGGCGAGGTCGAGTTCCCGGCGGCGAAGTTGCGAGAGCCGCTCGCGCAAGCCGAGTGAGGAGAGGAACTCGTCCTGGCGGTGATACTCGACGTCTGCCCCGCGGTCGGCGGCAAGCGCCTGCAGCGCCGTGAAGTTCACATCGGAGGTGATGTCGGTCTCGCCGGGTGCGTCGAGCGGATGCGGTCCGACGTGATGAGCGCGGTAGGTGCGGAGCGTCCCCTCGGTGCGGCGGGGTTCGAGGTTCTCGGCGGTGTCGCCGTAGTCGATCAGGAGGAGCGCACCGTGGTCGAGTTTGCCGAGCGCCATCGCCAGCCACTGCGCGGCGGCGATCTGCACCTCTACGAAGCCATCGACCGGACACGGCCCGGCGAAGCGGTCGCACCAGTCGACCACCTCCGGGCGGGCGGGCGCGTCGACGAGGACGAGCTGGTCTCCGTCGGCACCGACCCAGCGTTCGCGCCAGCCGTCTTCCGTGCGGACCGCGACGGCAACCGGGAGGTTGTCGAGCAACTCGTTAGCGATGATGACCCCCGTGAGGTGGTCGGGAAGTTCGTCGAGGGAGGAAAGAACACGGGACCGGGGATAGGGGGGCTGTCGGTCCCCCCCCTGGGGGGAAAGTACCGCCGCCCCGGAGGGGCGGGGGTAGGGGGGCTGTCGGTCCCCCCCCTGGGGGGAAAGTACCGCCGCCCCGGAGGGGCGGGGGTCGGGGGGCACTCGGTCCCCCCCCTGGGGGGAAAGTACCGCCGCCCCGGAGGGGCGGGGGTAGGGGGGCACCACCGCAGCCAGCGCCTCTCGCGCCATCGGGGATGCTTCGACTGTCCAGACGTCGATCGGAGCCGTGAGTGTGTCGAGAAGTGGTTTGAGGAGGGACCCTGATCCGGCTCCCACCTCGACGAGGTGGAAGAGCGCCCCCCTACCCCCGCCTCCGGCGGCGGCACCTTCCCCCCGGACGCTCGCTTCGCTCGCTGGGGGGACCGAATCGCCATCGGCCGCAGTTGAGAGGACTCGATGCCACTCTTTCTCGACGAAAGCTGCCAGCGTCTCGCCGAACAGCGGGCTGACTTCAGGGCTGGTCAGGAAGTCGCCTGCCTTCGTGGAGCGCAACTCCCCCGTCGAGAAGAACCCATGTTCGGGGTCGTACAGAGAGGCCGACTGGAACTCCTCAAACGGGATCGGGCCGTGCTCCGCGATGCGGGTCAGCAGGATCTCATTGAGTGGCGGCGCCATCCTCCAAGGATGGACGCCCAACCGCCGCCCGGCAAACGCGAACTTGCGCCAAAGAAGTGCGCATGGCGCACCGAACTGACGCAAGAGCGGGGTTGACGTTGGGGGGCCGCCCAGATGGGCGGCCCCCTGTCAACGGTCGGAGTGGTTGCTAGGCGCCTGGGCCCACGTGGAGCACTCGCATCATCTCGTGGTCCTCGTGGGACAAGATGTGGCAGTGCCAGACGTAGCGACCGGGCTTGTCGAACGTTGCCTTGATCCGCGTGACCTGGTCCGGCAGTGCCGTGACCATATCCTTCGGTGCGTTTTCGACGTACTCCTCTCCTGGATCCACAAGAGCGCCGACCTCGATGTTCTCCAACCGGAACCCGTTGCCGAGCAGTCCGTTGTGTTGAACGATGGGCTGCACGACCACATCGGCTGTGAACTCTCGGCGATCGAGCACCTCGAAATGCACAAGATGCAGATGCACCGGATGTGCATCGCCGGTGGCGTTGTAGATCTCCCAGATCTCGGTGGAACCGAGAGCCGGGTTCTCCGTCGTCTGGCTGTGCCAGGCAATGGCGCCCTCCATCTGTCCGACCAAGCCCGCATTCACATAGGGCGGAGTGTCCGGCCAGTTGATCGGATTCCCCAGATGATCAGTAGCGGGTTCTGCCGTGCCAAGCAGCGGCTGCAGCCGCCCGAACTCGTCCATACCTTCAAAGAGTGCAACCTTGCGTGTTCGCACGGACGGCGCGGTCACCCCGCTATAACCGCCGACCAACGTCGGCTCGAAGTTGTCCGGCACGTTCGGGTCCAACGGCTGGTTGACATCGAAGGCCATGATCCGGTCGGTCTGCCGATCGGGGAAGAAGTCCCCGAGATCGAGGTCTTCTCCATAATCACCTCCGAACGGTGCATCACCACCGATGTTCGTGAGGACTATGCGGCTTCCCACATCGAGTCCTGAGAAGTCGAAGACGACGTCGTAGCGACTGCCGGGCTCGCTGACCAGCGTATCTACCTGAGTCGCCGAAGAGGCCAACCCCTGATCGCTGCCAATGACCCAGAAGGGGATCGGCGCACTGGCGCTCGATAGATCGGTGGCGCCCGGTGCCACCGCTCGGAACTGGAACACCATGAACCGGCTGTCGGTTCCGTTCAACAGCCGCATCCGGTAGTGGCGCGGCTCGACATCTTCCTTCGGCCAGATAACACCGTTGACCACCATATGGTCGCCGAAGAACTCGGCCAGGGCGGTGGGTCCGCCACCGGGGAACAGATCGGGCGGAAGAATCGCTCCCTCGCCGGTGATGAAGTCGTCGTAGAACGGGTCACCCGGGAACGCCGGATAGAAGAGGGACCCGTCGGCGTTGAACATACGATCCTGGATGGCGTAAGCCTTCTCGTACGGCCACGCGGGTAAACCGAGCGGGTTGTCCGGCAGCCCGGTGTCGAACTCATCACGCAGGATGTAGAACCCGGCTAGGCCCGCATAGACATTCAGACGGGTGATGCCCAGTGCATGGTCGTGATACCAGAGAGTCCCGGCAGGCTGATCGTTCTTGTACGTGTAGGTTTTGTCGCGCCACTGCGGTCCCCTCACTCCGTATCCCGGACTGAAGAAGAACTCAGGGTTGCCGTCGAACTGGAAATCGGTGTGCCCGCCATGCAGGTGCGAGACAATCGGAATCCCCGAGTTGTCGATGTCGTATTCCTCATAGCCGTGCAAGGAGTAGGCCCAGTGCAGCGAGGTGTCCACCGGCAACAGGTGCTCGATGAACGAGCCATCCGGGTTCTGGAGCTTGTTCTCCCACTTGACCTCAACCGGCTCACCGCTCTGGAGCTCGAAGGTCCGGCCCGGCCAGGTGTACCCGCCCTCCGGCGTTCCGTACCCGAACAAGGGTGTCGGCAGTGGGTTGCCAAGATCATCGACGAGCCCCGTGTACTGGGTCGTGGGCCCAACCGCTACCTTGATTCGACCCTTCTTCGGCGCATACTTGAAGCTCGGCGCCATCGCATCCGGGACCGGGTTCACAAACTTTGGCTGGAAAGCCGGGTCGCTCAATCCGGGGGCTGCCGGGGTCGCTCCCGCAACCCTCATCCACCCGGACTTCGTCGATATGTACAGGCCCGCCCCGGCGGCTGCACCCATCTTCAGAAAGTCACGTCTCGTTGTCTGCACAACTGCCTCCCATATCGTGCGCTCGTTCGAAATCCGGCGCGGCAAAAGGGATGCACTGAAGACCGTCGTTCATCATGCGCGAAGTCAACGGTGCCTCCCCGTACCGCAGCCATGGCTCCTCATCTGGAGGAACGTAGGAGGGAAAATAACACAGCCGCCCGGAACATGTCGCTGAAAGTGGGTGACACTGCGGAGGAGGCCTTATCGGCGCTCGGAGGAGTAGATCTAGCCGGACGGCTTCAAGAAGATGGCCGCCAGGGGTGGCAAGTTGACCAGGATCGATCGGTCACAGCCATGCCAGTCGATGTCCTCGGCCGGGACCGGTTGGTTGAGATGGTGTCCACTCCCCCAATACCGGCTGTCGTCGGAGTTGAGTATCTCCACCCATTCCCCACCGACCGGGACACCGACCCGATAGCCGGTCCGCGGGACGGGTGTGAAGTTGAAGATGCACACGACCGGATGCCCGTCGATGTCCTTACGGGCGAACGCCAGGATGCTGCGTTCCCAGTCGCCACCTTCGAGCCAGGCGTAGCCGCGTTCGTCGGTGTCCAGTTCGTAGAGCGCAGGCACGTCCCGGTGGAGAGCACCGAGGTCGGACACCAACTGCATGACGCCACGGTGCGATTCGTGCTCGAGCAGATGCCACGGGAGGCTCCCGTCGTGGTCCCATTCGGACCGCTGGGCGATCTCGGCACCCATGAACACCAGTTTCTTGCCGGGAATGGCGAACTGATAGGAAAACAACAGTCGCAAGTTGGCGAACTGTTGCCAGGTGTCACCCGGCATCTTGGAGAGCAAAGAACCCTTCTCGTGCACGACTTCGTCGTGACTGAGCGGCAACACGTAGTTCTCTGTGAAGGCGTAGATCGACCGGAACGTGATCTCGTTGTGATGATGCGAGCGATGGACCGGTTCGTTGGAGAGATACGACAGCGTGTCGTGCATCCATCCCATATCCCATTTGAAACCGAATCCGAGACCACCGATATATGTGGGGCCGGACACCATCGGCCAGGCCGTCGACTCCTCAGCGATCATCTGCACGCCCGGGAAGTTCCCGTAGACCTCCTCATTGAGCCTGCGCAGGAACCAGATCGCGTCGATGTTCTCGTTGCCGCCGTATTCGTTGGGGAGCCACTCGCCGTCCTCGCGGGAATAGTCCAGGTACAGCATCGAAGCAACGGCGTCGACCCGCAGCCCGTCGGCGTGGAAGAGGTCGAGCCAGAAAAACGCGCTCGAGAGCAGGAAACTCCGCACCTCATCCCGGCTGTAGTTGAAGATGAACGTTCCCCAGTCGGGGTGAAACCCCTGGCGCGGATCCGCGTGCTCGTAGAGATGTGTCCCGTCGAACCCGGCCAGGCCGTGACCGTCCACTGCGAAATGGGAAGGCACCCAATCGAGGATGACCCCGATGCCGGCCTGGTGCAGCTGGTCGACCAGATACATGAAGTCAACGGGATTGCCGAACCGCGCCGTCGGCGAGAAGAACCCGAGTGTCTGGTATCCCCACGAACCCGCATACGGGTGTTCCATCACCGGCAAGAACTCGACGTGCGTGAAATTGAGGCTGGTGATGTGATCAACCAACTGGGGGGCGAGTTCTCTGTACGTCAGCGGCTGCCCGTCATCGTGCCGCATCCACGAGCCCAGGTGCACTTCGTAGATGGACATCGGTCGATCGTGGGCGGCGGTCCGCTGCTCCATCCACGCTGCGTCGCCCCACTCGTACTCCAGCAAGGTCGCGCGCGAGGCCGACTTCGGTGGCTCCTCCGCCCAGAAGGCGAACGGGTCGGCCTTCTCGAGAGTTGCTCCCTTGCCGACCCCGAGGTGGAACTTGTAGGAAGCGCCGGATTCGACACCAGGAACCATGGCCTCCCAGATCCCGGACGAGGCGCGCGCCACCATTGGACTCGCCGCCGGATCCCATCCGTTGAAGTCACCGACCACAGACACGTACTCGGCGTTCGGTGCCCAGACGCGGAACATAGCTCCGTCCGGGGTGAGGTGACATCCGAGTTTGTCGAACAAGCGCGTATGTGAGCCCTCGTTGAACAAATAGAGATCTACGTCGGACAGCTCGAGTCCCATAGAGGGCATTATCGACGAATCCACCGGGCGGGCGGTCAGAAGGCGGGAACTCTGCGACCCGGTGCGCGGGCCGGTGCGAGAATGGCGGCTGGAAGAGGTGTCACTAGTCATCACCGCCAGACTAGGCGAAGGAGCTGCAGTGCGGTCCGGCCAGGACGGTTAGCTCGCCACCTCGAAGGGCTTCATCAGGGTCATGCCCTCCGTAGCCCGGCCACATTCGGCTCCGAACCGCGCCAGGAGATCCACGTCCGGCGTGAACCCATTCCTGGCAATCGCTTCGATCTCTTCTGCCAGGTCGCCGAGTGCGGGCGCGCCGAGCATCCGGGCCGACGACTTCAGCTTGTGGGCGGCCGCTTGCACTGCGTCGGCATCGTTGATGCGGGTTGCCGAGACGATGACTCGCCTTCCGTCGGCCAGATCCACGAGGAACATCTGAACGAGTGACGCCATCAATTCGAGGTCGTCAACCTCGAGCGCCGCCCCCATTGCCTCGAACGTTGCGTACTGAAGGGTGTCCACCGGACGCGCTCCCGCGCCGTTGCCGTCAACGGACGCATCATTCGGATCGGCTTCCATTTGGACCTCATCGAGTCGGTTCGTGTGAACCAGTCGGCGCCGTGCCGCGGAACATAAGGAAGGTCAATAGCTCCGCGCCAAGAGCCCCCCTACCCCTCGCCTGTCGGCGAGCGGTACTTTCCCCCCAAAGGGGGGACCGACCAGCCCCCCTACCTCCGCTTCCTACTCCCCACCGAAGGGACCGACCCGTGCATTCGCTCCCCCATAGGGGGGAGTACGCCGGATCCGCAGGATCCGGGGGGAGGGGGGCTACCCGAAACCGGTCTTCCCCCAGAGCCCCCCTACCTACGCCTCCGCTCCGCGCCGGCGCAGGGACCTTCCCCCCTCCGGGGGGACCGACACTGCTACTCGGTCAGGTCGAGGTCTTCGAGGTAGTTGCGAATCGCGCCGAGCACGTCGTCGAGTTCCGTGGTTACTTCTCGGTTCGTGAATCGGAGCACCCGGAATCCTCGTACGCGCAAATACTCGTCACGGGGCCCATCGCGTTCGTCCCAGTCATGGTGCGGGCCATCCACCTCCACAACGAGACGCCGCAGCAGACACACGAAATCCACGATGAACGGTCCGATCGGTTCCTGGCGGCGGAATCGATGCCCGAGTTGCCGCCTGCGGAGCGCTGCCCACAGCGTCTTCTCAGACACCGTGAGGTCATCCCGCAGTTCTCGCGCTCGTTCCTTGGCGAGTCGGGTGGCTTGCTCCCGATGCATGTGCTGATCATGAGCGAGAACACGTGCGCTTGGAAGACCCTTGTTGAGGAACCCCCCTACCTCCACCTCCGCTACGCTCCGGCGCAGGGACCTTCCCCCCTGCAGGGGACCAACCCGCGACCCTCGACT
>JARGFH010000057.1:0-11160 GCA_029210695.1 Acidimicrobiia bacterium | reverse complement strand
CGAGGTGGAGCCCCCTACCCCTCGCCTGTCGGCGAGCGGTACTTTCCCCCCAAAGGGGGGACCGAGAGCCCCCCTACCTCCACCTCCGCTACGCTCCGGCGCAGGGACCTTCCCCCCTGCAGGGGACCAACCCGCGACCCTCGACTCGAGGTGGAGCCCCCTACCCCTCGCCTGTCGGCGAGCGGTACTTTCCCCCCAAAGGGGGGACCGAGAGCCCCCCTACCTACGCCTTCGCTGCGCTCCGGCGCAGGGACCTTCTCCCCTCCGGGGGGACCGAGTTAGGCGGGGCCGGTGGCGCGGTCGATGGCTGCTACCAGGTCTCTCATGACGATTGGTTTCGTCACGTGGCCGTTCATGCCGGCGTCGAGGCAGGACTGGACCGTTGCCGCATCATCGTCGCCGCTCAGCGCCAGTATCGGAGGTTGGGTGATGCCCAGGCGGCGAATCTCTTGCGTCGCCTCGAATCCATCCATGACCGGCATCCGGAGATCCATCAGGATGAGGTCGAATGATCCAAACTGCACCGCAGCCACCGCCTCGTGTCCGTTATTCGCGGTCTCAACGGTATAGCCCTGCCTGGCCAGCGTGACGGACATCATTCGCTGAATAACCAGGTTGTCTTCAGCAAGGAGAATGGTCAAAGCTCCAGCCATGTCAGGACCTCGAGTGAGAAGCTGAGACCAGCCTAGGCCTCATGAGCCGGCGCCAAAGGGAACCCTAACCCGCCGCCAGCAGTTTGGTGGTCTGACTGAAGAAGTTGATGATGTCCGGGAAGAACCCGGCTACGAAGACCACCGCGGCCGAGAGGGCCAGCGCCAGGCGCAGCGACCCGATGACCGGCTGATCGTCGATCTCAATCATTTCGGGTGCCTCGTCCATCCAGATGGTCTTGACGACCCGTGCGTAGTAGTAGAAGGCGATAACTGCGTTCACAGCGGCGATCGCCGCCAGGAGACCGGTCCACACGCTCCCTCCACCGAGGGCCGAACTGAACATGACGAACTTGGCGTACCAACCGGCCAGGGGCGGGATCCCGGCCAGTGAGAAGAAGAACACGGCCGCCAGGAACCCCAATCCGGGTGAGTACCGTCCGAACCCGGCCCAACCATCGATGTCACCTGTGCGGGTGCGGCGCGCCCCGGCGATGACGACGGCAAACGCACCGAGATTCATGAAGGCGTAGATGATCAGATAGGTGATCGTTGCCGCGAACGCAGCCTCCAACGCGTCCGGGTCGTTCGATACGCCGGCCACCGCGAAGGGAACGAGCATGAACCCGGCCTGGGCAATCGAAGAATATGCGAGCAGCCGGACGATGTTCTGCTGCCGCAGCGCAGTGAGGTTGGCGACCGTCATCGAGAGGACGGCCATGATCCAGAGCGCCGGACCCCACACCGCCGAAGCTTCGGGCAGCGCCCGGTACGTGATGATCAGCAGACCGACGAATCCGGCCGCCTTCGAGGACACCGAGAGATAGGCGGTGATGGGCGTAGGAGCACCCTCATAGGTGTCCGGCGCCCAGAAGTGAAACGGCACGGCCGAGACCTTGAACGCGAAGCCGATCACCACGAACAGCACCGCCACGATGAACAGCGGTTCGCCCACCAACCCGGCCGACGCCTCCCGGATCCCGTCGAAGGTCACCTCACCGGTGGCGCCGTAGAGCAGCGACATGCCGTAGAGCATGATCGCCGCCGACAGCACGCCGAGCAGGAAGTACTTGAGCGACGCCTCATTGGACCGGGCATCCCCCTTGCGCCAACCGGCCAGCAGGAAGAGCGGTCCGGAGACCAGTTCGAGCCCGATGAACAGGATGATGAGATCGCGGGCCGAGGCCATCACGACCGACCCGAGGATCGACATCAGCAGGAGGAAGTAATACTCGCCCTGGTAGTAGCGGTCGGATTCGATGTATTGCACCGACATCAACAACACCAGGTAACCGGCGGCCACGAACAAGCCCTTGAGCACCAGGGCGAAGTCGTCGACCACATAGCTGCCGTCGAACATCGAGCGAGCCCCCACGTCGGACACGGCCAGCGTGATCAGCGGGAACGCGGCAAAGCCGACACCGAGCACCGCGGCGATCGCCGTCCAGTACTTGTTCTTCCTGGTCAGGACGAGGTCGAGGCTGAGCACCACCATCGCCGTTATCGCCAGGGTGATCTCAGGCGCCAGCGCCAGGTAGTCGATGTCGTAGCCCACCGGTCAGCCTCCAAAGGCAGTCTGGACGAGTGCCTGCACCGCGTCGGTGGTCGCCCCGAACACGATCTTCGGATACACGCCGATGGCGATGATTGTGACGATGAGCGGCACCCAGGCCGCCATCTCGAATTTGTCAACATCGTGGAATTCGTGCCCGTCCCACTCAGCGTTCGGTTCGCCGAGGTTCACCTTCTGGAGCATCCAGAGCAGATAGCCGGCGGTCAGTACCGTTCCGACCGCTCCGATCACCATGGCAGTGCGGAACAGCCCGATCGACAGACCTTCCAGCGGGTTATAAGCGCCGAGCAGCGACATGAATTCGCCCCAGAATCCGGCCAGTCCCGGCAGACCGAGGGAGGCCATCGCCGTGAACGCAAGGATGCCACCCAGCATCGGCATCAGCGACTGGTTGCCGCCGAGACGGCCCATGTCGCGGGTGTGATAACGATGGCTCATCGATCCGGCCAGGAAGAACAACAGACCGGTGATCACGCCGTGGGCAACCATGCCGATGATGGCGGCGTTGATGCCGACGTCGGTGAGGGTAGCGATGCCGAGCATCACGAAGCCCATGTGCCCGACCGAGGAGAAGGCGATGAGGCGCTTCATGTCGGTTTGGGCAAGACACGCCAGCGCACCGTAGATGATCCCGATAACCGCCAGAATCGCGATGATCGGCGCCCACTGCTTGGCCTGCTCTGGCAAGATCGGGATTGCGATCCGGATGAAGCCGTACGCGCCGAGCTTCAGCAGGATGGCCGCCAGCAACACAGAACCCACGGTCGGCGCCGCCGTGTGGGCGTCGGGCAGCCAGGTGTGGAACGGGAACATCGGAACCTTGACCGCGAAGCCGAGGAATAGGCCGGCGAAGATCCACCCGGCCACCGGCAGCATCGTCAGCTCAGGCGCTCGAGCGATGAGGGCCGGAATGTCGAACGTCCGACGGGCAACCGAGTCCGCCGAGTTGAAGTAGAGCGCCAGGAAACCCAGCAGCATGAACGCAGAGCCAAACAGGGTGAACAGGAAGAACTTGATCGCCGCATAGAGGCGCACCGACACCGTCTTGCCGAACACCGGGAGTTCCCGTTCGGACTTGTCACCCCAGATGCCGATCATGAAGTACATCGGCAACAGCACGAGTTCGAAGAAGATGAAGAACAGCACCAGATCGAGCGCCACGAACGTCCCGTTCATTCCGGTCAGGAGAACGAGCATCAGGGCCAGGAAGGCCCTCGGATTGCGCGGCTCCTCCCAGTGATTCCAGGAGTAGATGACCGACAACAGCGTCACGAACCCCGACAGCACGAGCAACGGGAGGCTGATGCCGTCGATCCCAACGTGGTAGTAAGCGCCGATCGCCGAGATCCACGACTCATTCACCTCATACTGGAACGACTTGGCGGCGCCGTAGTCGAAATTGGCGGCTGCCACGACGCTTAGAACCAGCACGATGGCCGTCGTGATCAGCGATATCCACTTATGGCTCTCTTCTTGCTCCCGCGGGAGGAGCATCAAGAGCAGGGCCCCCACCAGCGGGAGGAACACGATGAGGCTCAAGCCCCAGGTGTCAAACCACTCCATTGACTCTTCCTCCTCTTACCTGAATAGCACGAAACCGATTACGAACATCACTGCTGCACCGACAAACACCGACGCGTACTGCTGAAGCTGGCCCGTTTGCAGGCGGCGCAGCCGTTCACCGCTACCCCCGGAACCATACGCCAGAGCATTGAATCCCAGGTCTATGCCGCGCTGATCGAGCCCACCGTAGACGAGGTGGGCGAGACCGGAGGTCACGAACCCCACCGTGTTGACCATACCGTCGATGATGTAGTCATTGATCCAGTTGATCGCGTTGGCGAACGGCGCCTTGATCAACCAGACCAAACCGAGCGCGGCGTCGTCCATGTAGTACTTGCGACGCAGCAAGGGATAGAGCACGGGAATCTCGAACTTGTCCCGTTCCTGTTGGGTTGCCCTGTCCTTTGCGTACAGAGCGAGGCCGGCGAGGATTCCGAGCGCCGCGGCACCCAGGCCGATGGCAGCCATCCCCCAGTCCGGGGCCGTGGGGTGGTGATCGCCCATCACGACCTCACGCATACCGAGCCAGGTGGTGAAGTTGCCGGTGCTACCGAACTCCACTCCGGGGATGTTGAGGAAGCCGATGATGGCGGCCGGGACGGCGAGGGTGATCAACGGGACGGTCATGATCGGCTTCGACTCGTGGGGATGTCCGTGACCCTTGTAGGTGCCCCAGAACGTGAGCGTGACGGCCCTGGTCATGTAGAAGGCGGTCACGAACGCTCCGGCGATGGCGATCCACATGACGGCGGTGTACCCCTCATGGCCGAGGGTGACGAGGATCTCGTCCTTCGACCAGAAACCGGCGAACGGGAGGATGCCGGCCAGGGCCAGCGATCCGATCAGGAACGTCCAGTAAGTGCGCGGCATCACTTTGCGCAGTCCGCCCATGTCGGACATGTTGTTCGAGTGGACGGCGTGGATGACCGATCCGGCGCCGAGGAAGAGCAGTGCTTTGAAGAACGCGTGAGTGAAGAGGTGGAACACACCGGCGGTGTATCCACCTGCGGCGACGGCGGTCATCATGTAGCCGAGTTGGGACACGGTCGAATAGGCGAGCACCTTCTTGATGTCGTCTGCGACGAGTGCCAGTAATCCCATTGCGAACAGCGTGATGGCCCCGATCGCCACCATCCACGGCCGGATGTCTTCGGCGAGGTTCTGATAGAGCGGGAACGTCCGTGCCATGAGATATATACCGGCCGTCACCATGGTGGCGGCGTGCATGAGGGCCGACACGGGAGTCGGGCCGGCCATGGCGTCCGGCAGCCAGATGTGGAAGGGGAACTGCGCGCTCTTTCCCATCGCCCCGAAGAACAGCAGGGCGCCAATCATGCCTGCCACGAGGGCAAGATCGTCGGCGTGCTCGACGGCCGCCCGGGAGAGTTCGCTGAATCGGAACGTGCCGAGTGTGGCGCCGACCATGATGGCGCCGATGATCAACCCGACGTCGGCCACCTTGTTGGCATAGAAGGCCTTCATGCCGGCAGATGAGTTCTCCTTCTTCTCCCAGTAATGGCCGATGAGCAGGTAGGAGGCCAGACCGACGCCCTCCCAGCCGATGATCAGTTGCACAAGGTTCGGTGCACCGACGAGCACGAGCATCGAACCGGCGAAGATCGTGAAGGCGGCGAAGAACCAGGTGACCCGGACGTCTCCCTCCATGTAGCCGACCGCGTAGATGAAGATCACGAGACCGACGAACGAGACGACGAAGTACATCATGATCGACAACCCGTCGACCACCCAGCCGAGTTCCAAGACCAGGTCACTGCCGATCTCGGCGATCACCACGGCGCCCTCGTAGACGACCCCTTTGGTGATATTGAGGACGAAGAGGATCGTCGACCAGACCGTGTTGAACGCCAGCATGGCGATGGCGATCTCCGCCCCGAGGTACTTCATCCGCTTGCCGAAGAAGATGATGCCGAGCACCGCGATCCACGGCAGCACCAGCATGATCCAGGCGTACTCGCCGAAGAAGCCGCCCGTCCCGGCGACGATCTCGTGGACTTCTTCTTCTGCGGCGGCAAGCAGGAAGTTCGTCATGTCACCACTTCATCAGGTTGAACTCGTCGACATTGGCAGTTGCCCGGTTGCGGAAGATCAGCAGCACGATCGCCAGGCCGATGCCGACCTCGGCGGCAGCCACGGTGATGATGAAGATGGCAAACACCTGGCCGGTCGCCAGGCTGTCGCGAATCATCGCCTCGAAGGCGATCAGGTTGATGTTCACGGCGTTGAGCATCAGTTCAATCGCCAGCAACACGAGGACGGCATTGCGGCGGGCCAGCAGGCCGTAGACCCCCAGCGAGAACAGCAGGGCGGCCAGAATGAGAATAGGAACGAGGGTCATTGCGAGCCCTCCGGGCTCGTGTCGCGAGTCGCAAGTCGCGAGTCGCGAGTCTCTCGCCACTCGGTGAGCGCAGCGAACCGATTCATACCCGTTCCTCCGCCTCGAGCGGGGTGGCGTCCTTGCGGGCCACCGTGATACCGCCGATCAGGGCGGCCAGCAGCACGAACGAGACGATCTCGAACGGCAGCACGAACCGGCCGAGGATCGACTCCCCGAGCAGTTCGGTGGAGGTCGGAACGCCGATGTCCTCGAGGGCAGTCGAGCCGAAGAAGTCGATCGATACCCACGACATCAGCAGGAAGAGCGCACCCGACACGACTGCGGCGATGCCGCGGCGGTCGTTGTCGAGGGTGGCGTCGTACCCGATCGGCGCCCTGGTGATCATGATGCCGAACAAGAAGAGAACGATCACCGCTCCGATATACACCAGCACCAGTACCCAGGCGACGAACTCGGCAGAAAGCAGCAGAAACAGCACCGCCGTGCCCGCCAGGGTGGCGACCAGGTAGAGAGCGGCGTGCACCACGTTGCGCGACGTCACGACCCGCAACGCCGAGAAGGCAACCGCCACGCCGACGACCAGGAAGACCCAATTCTCAGGATGCAATAACCAGTCACTCATGTGTTCGTCCCATTTGGAATTGGGCAATTGGCAATTGGCCCCCTGGTTTCAGCGGAGCGCGGAGCCAATTGCCAATTGCCAATTGCCTGCTCATGATTCCAGTCCCGGGGCTTCCGGCACCGTCTTCAGCCAATCCTGGAGACGGTCCTTGTCGTGCATCATTGCGCCCATCTTGTGCTCCGAGTACTCGTACTCCGGAGTCCAGAACAGGGCGTCGAATGGACAGACCTCGACGCAGATGCCGCAGTACATGCAGAGGGCGTAGTCGATGTCGAACCGGTCGAGCGTTGCGCGTTTCTTGACCCGTCCGCCCGGCTGGGAGGGGGGCTGCTCTTCCTTGTGCCCTTCGATGTAGATGCACCAGTCCGGGCACTGCCGGGCGCACAGCATGCAGACCGTGCATGCGTCCTGATCGAGGGCGATCACGCCGCGGGCACGCGGCACGGGCGTTTCTTTCACGACCGGGTAGTTCACCGTGACGGGCTTGGAGAACAGGGTCTTGAGCGTCACCCACAATCCGGTCAGCAATCCCGAGCCGAAGAAGTTGGGAAGGCGGAGGCGCATCAGAACACCACCTTGAAGACGCCGGTCACTGCGATGTTGGCGAGCGACACCGGAATCAACCACTTCCAGGCGAAAGTCTGGAGTTGGTCCTCGCGCAGTCGTGGGAACGTCCAGCGGAACCAGATCATCAAGAAGGCCAGGAAGAAGATCTTCACGACCAGAACCACCGGGCCCCAGATGGCCGGGTCGAGGCCGGGGAAGTGATACCCGCCGAGGAACAAGGTGGCGGCGATGGCGGACATCGAGAACATGCTGGCGTACTCACCGAGGAAGAAGAACAAGAACCGGAAGCCGGTGTACTCGGTGACGAACCCCATCACCAGTTCCGACTCGGCCACCGGGAGGTCGAAGGGAATGCGGCTCAGTTCCGCCAGGGCGGCGGTCATGAATACCAGGAATCCGACAAACTGGACGGCCACGTAGGGCACCGTGATCGTACCGAACACCTCGAACGAGGCTTGTGCTTCGACGATTCCCACCATCGACATCGTTCCCGCCTGAATGACGACGCCGACGACTGCCAGCACCAGCGGCAACTCGTAGGCGATGAGCTGCCCGGCGGCCCGCAGCCCGCCCATGAGCGAGTACTTGTTGGCGGATGACCATCCGGCCATCAGCACGCCGATCGTGCTGATCGACGAAATGGCCAGCACGTAGAAAACTCCCAGGTCGAGGTCGCGGACGATCAAGGTGGGCGAGAAGGGAATGACGACAAACAGAGCAACCGTCGACAACAACACCAGGGCCGGGGCCCACCGGAACACCTGCCGGTCGGCATCTTCGGGAATGATGTCTTCCTTCTGAAAGAACTTGATGCCGTCTGCGATGAGCTGCGCCCACCCGAAGCGGCCACCGGCGAAATACGGCCCGATGCGGGACTGCATGTGTGCCGAGATCTTCAACTCGGCCGTACCGATGATGAGCGCGCTCACGGGAACCAGGGCGCCGATGGCGGCCAGCTTGAGCGCCAGGAGGATCCAGAAGTTGGAGAGGAGGTCAGACACGGCGTGACCCCCTTACGGGTGTCACGTTGGAGTTTCGGGCCCGAGCCCGAAACTCCAGCGGCCCACGAGCGAAGCGAGAGGGCCGCGTCATCTGTCCACATCCCCTAGGACGAAGTCCAGGCTTCCCATGATCGCCACGATGTCGGGGATCAGGATTCTCTCGAGGATGTGCGGGAGAATCGAGATGTTGTTGAACGAGGCCGAGCGGATCTTCACCCGGTAGGGAACCTGACCGCCCTCGGAGATGACGTGATAGCCCATCTCCCCCTTCGGGTTCTCGGCGCGCACGTAGGTCTCGCCCTTCGGCACCTTGATGACGCGGGGAACCTTGGCCTGGAGCGGTCCCGAGGGGATCTGATCGACCGCCTGCTTGATCATCCTGGCCGATTCGCGAATCTCGACGAGCCGGACCCACCAGCGATCCCAGCAGTCCCCCGTTTCGGTGACGGCCGTTTTGAAATCGAGCTGGTCGTAAGGCAAGTAGTCGGACTTCTTGCGGAGATCGAAGTCGACACCGGAGGCGCGCAGGTTCGGGCCGGTCACGCCGTAGGCCATCGCCACCTCGGGGGGGAGAATCCCGACGCCCTTGGTCCTGGCCAGCAACACCTCATTTCCGGCGATGAGGTCTTCGAGCTCATCGGAGGTCGACAGGACCCGATCCATGGCGTCGCGGGTGTCCTCGAGAAAGCCTTTGGGCAGGTCCTGGATGAGCTTCTTCTGACTGGGCCCCGCACCGGCGGCCGGCTTGACGCCTCCGATCCGGTTGAAGTTCGGGTGGAACCGTCCACCGGTGACGCCTTCGATGAGATCGAGTACCCGCTCCCGCTCCCGGAGGGCAAACATGAGCGGGGTGGAGGCACCGAGTTCGAGCGGATATGAGCCCATGAACATGAGGTGGCTCGACAACCTGGTCAGCTCGGTGAGGATCAGGCGGATGTACTGGGCTCGCTCCGGCACTTCGAGCCCCATGATCCGCTCGACGGCGACCAGGAAGGGGATTTCGTTGGCGTATCCGGATACCCACTCGATCCTGTTGATCAAAGTGATGATCTGCGGATACGTGCGGACCTCGCTTATCTTCTCGTATCCCCGATGCATGTAGCCGATGACGGGCTGAACGTCGAAAACCTGCTCACCGTCGACCTTGGCCACGAGGCGGAGCACACCGTGGGTCGACGGGTGCTGCGGACCGATGTTGAGCGTCATGTCCGGCGTTTCGAGTTCGATCGCCACAGCCGCCTCGGAGAGATGGTGGAGAACGCTGGGATCAAGCATCATGCGTCCGGGTTCTCGAAGCTCGGGGCATCCGCAGCGGCCGACTCCGGCATGTCTTCGACGTCCACCGTCCCCGGCCACGGCTTCACTTCGCGGCTGATCAACGGGTAGGACTTCTTGAGAGGATGACCGACGAAGTCGGAGGTGAGATAGAGCTTGATCAGGTTCGGGTGACCGACGAAATCGATCTCGAACATCTCGGCCGCCTCACGCTCGTGCCAGTTGGCGCCCGGATAGACATCTGCGACCGAATCGATCGAGGGATCGTCCTTGGGCAGGTCGGTGCTCAGCACCACGATTTGTCCGTCGGAGACGTTCGATACGGCGCACATGACCTCGTAGCGCTCCTCCACCTCTTCGGCCGGGGGATCACCAACTGCGACGTCGTTCATCCAGTCAACGGCCGACAGCCAGGAGAACAAGGGCAGGAGGGCGATGTCGCGGGCGGCGGTCACAGCCTCGACCCAGCGTTCACGCTCGACCCTGACCTTGACCGTACCGAGCTCTGAGGAGTGGGAGGTTGCTCCGACCGCCTCGGCTACCGAGGCGGCGAAATCCTCGATGGACTCAAGCCGGCTGTTCGTCACGATGTGTCCATTTGTCCTGGAGGTTTTCGTTCTGGATCTTCTTCTGCAACAACACGATGGCTTCCATGAGCGCTTCGGGGCGGGGAGGACAACCGGGGACGTATACATCGACCGGGATGATCTGATCCACCCCCTTCGTCACGGAGTAGGAGTCCCAGTAGGGGCCGCCACTGTTCGAACACGATCCCATCGAGATCACGTATTTGGGATCGGGCATCTGGTCGTAGATGCGCTTGACCGCAGGGGCCATCTTGTCGGTCAATGTGCCGGCCACGACCATGAGGTCGGCCTGGCGGGGCGAAGCCGGCATCGGGATGATCCCAAAGCGCATCATGTCGTAGCGGGGCCCGGCTGCGGCCAGCATCTCAACGGAGCAGCAGGCCAGTCCAAACTGGAAGAGCCAAAGTGAGTACTTGCGGCCCCAGTTCAGCAGGAAGGTTGCCGGCTTCGGCATCCCGAACTTCTCGATTATTCCCACCGAAGGACTCCCTTGCGGATGGCGAAGATCAATCCCATCAGAAGGATCCAGATGAAGATCAGCATCTCGACGAGACCGAACATGCCGAGGTCCTCGAGCTTTATCGCCCACGGGAAGATGAACACGGCTTCTACATCGAAGATGACAAACAGCAGGCCGAAGACGTAGTAGCGGACGTAGGACTGGTGCCATCCTTCGCCGACGGGGTCGACGCCGCATTCGTAGGTCTTCAGCTTGGCGGGTGAGGGGTTGGAGGGGCGGAGGAGAGCGGCCACCCCCAGCATCACGATGACGAGAACCACGCCGAGCGCCGCGAATGAGCCCACGGTGATGTAGTCCTGAAAATACGAGCTCACGCCGTCTCCGCTCTCCCTCGTGAAACGAGGACGGGTGCCCTCGGATCGGCTCGGAGTCTAGTGGTCCGTCGCGGATTTGGTGACTTGGTCTCCTGCCGGACGATCCCCGCTGTGGCAGGGTTCGTGGCACTG
>JARGFH010000056.1 GCA_029210695.1 Acidimicrobiia bacterium | reverse complement strand
TGGTCTCCGGCATCACCCACGACTGGCCCGCCGCCAACCAACCTCACCGAAAGCCACTTTTTCGGCAGCCACCTAGATGAACAGACTGATTGTCGCCTGCTTCATCAGGCTGATTGCCGAACCTGCCCCGACGGGGGCGGACAGACCATCGATGAGATGTTCATCTTTGAGGCCCATGAGGTCCATGGTCATCTGGCACGGCCAGAGGTTGACGCCCAGGTCGATCGCCATATCCAGCAACTCCTGGACGGAAGCAACGTTGTGGTCTTCGGCGAGGCCGCGCATCATGGCAGGACCCATTCCGGCGAAGTGCAACTTGGACAAGCCGAGTCCGGATGCAGAACTGTTGTGGAACATCGACAGCATCTTCTGCCGCCAGTCGTCTCCGGTGAGGCCGGCGTCTGCTTTCTTGAGGATGCCGAGCCCCCAGAACGTGAAGAACACCGTTACATCCATCCCGTAGGCGGCGCCGGTGGTGGCCAGGATCAGCACCGGCCAGGCTTTGTCGAGGTCGCCCGAGGCGGCAATGATGACCATCTTCTCCTTCTCAGGCGCGGTCTCCTCTGGGGCGGGTTCGATCTGATGATCGGTAGCCGTCATCGTCCCTCCTTCGTGTTGGTGTCTCCCCGGGCGCCTATATGCGCCTCGACGCATCCTGGTACGGCCGGTATCGGTGCGTCAACCGATTCTGGGGTTTTTCTCCGGACGTTCTACCTTGAGCATGTCATCGGCTAGGTTCTGCCTCTATGCACTCCGTCGCCGATGAGCTACTCGCCCTACACGCAGGTGTCTGCAAAGGGATTGCCGATCCCAAACGGCTGCTGATCATCAATGCGCTGCGCGATGGCGAGCGTCCGGTCATGGAACTCTGCGAAGAGCTGCAACTCCCGCAGGCGAACGTGTCTCAACATCTGGCAGTGCTGCGCGACCGCGGCCTGGTGCTGGCCCGTCGTGACGCGCAGCGAGTGTTCTACTCGTTGACTTCGGACAAGATCACCCAGGCCATCGACCTGTTGCGCGAGGTGATGGCAGAGCAAATGCAGGTGGATGCCGAAGAGCCGCAGGCGGCCAACTCGTAGTCGCCGCCCGTGGCCGGGGAAGAACCCCTTGCCGGGTCCCGAGGTCATTCATAAGATACATGCGCCGTTTCGCATGTCAGGCCGCGGATGCGCCTGTGAGGAGGGATTGCCAGATGCCCGGCTCGATTACCACCGATGACCTCGCCAGGAGGATCGAAGACGCCGAGAAGCTCCCCTACATTCTCGACTTGCGCGCCGGCGATCAGTTCGAGCGCTGGCGGATCGAGGGCAAGCTCGCCCTCGATACCGTCAACATCCCCTACTGGACGGCCCTCGGCGACATCGAAGGCATCGCCGCCACGCTTCCGGAGGACCAGGACGTGATCGCCATCTGCGCCCACGGCGGTTCGTCCGGCATGGTTGTCGAGATGATGGAGAGGGCGAACGTCATGAACCTCGAAGGCGGTATGGACCTGTGGGCCAACACGCTGATCCCGAGGACGCTCTTCGACGACGGGACCCACTTTGTCGTTCAGCTCGATCGGATGGCCAAGGCGTGTCTTTCGTATGCCGTGGGCGCCCGCGGCCATACGATGGCCGTCATCGACCCGGCTGCCGATGCCGAGCGCTACCTGGCGCTCGCCGACCAGTACGACGCGACGATCACCGACTTGTTCGACACTCATCTGCACGCCGATCACATCTCCATCGGTGTGGCTATGGCCGAACAGACGGGCGCGACATATCGCATTTCGCCGGGCGATGCTGAAGAGGCTGTCTTTGAATACACCCCCCTCGAAGATGGGCAGGTGTTCACGTTCGGCGAGATGGAGATGATCGTCCGCTCGGTGGCGACCCCCGGTCACACGCCCGGTTCGACGTCGCTCGAGGTGCACGGCCGTTATCTGATGACCGGCGACGCGGTGTTCGTCACAGGCGTCGGTCGCCCCGACCTCGGCGGCGAGACCGAGCCCTGGGCGAGAGATCTGTTCAACACGATTCACGTGAAGCTATCGCCTCTCGATCCTGCACTGGAGGTCTGCCCGGCGCACTACACGAGCCGGACCGAGTCGCTGGAAGACGGCACTCTTCGGCGCTCGCTGGGTGATCTGGTGAAAAACGATCCGGTGGTGTCGATCGCCGATGAGGCCGAGTTCGTCGACTTCGTCGTATCGCATCTCGGTGAGCCGCCCGCCATCTACGCAGACATCCGCAAGGTGAATCTCGGAGTGCTGATGCCGGACGCTGAAAAGGCCAAGGAACTCGAAGTCGGCCGCAACGAGTGTGCCCTGTCCAAGTGAGGACCCCGCCGGACTGCGGAGTACCCTCTCAGCCGTGAGCACGTCCCGGAATCCGATTCGCCCCAACCGCGGCAGTCGCGCCCGTGATCATCTTGCTAATGAGCGGACCTACCTGGCCTGGGTGCGTACCGCCCTCGGCATCATCGGTCTTGGTGTCCTGGTTGGAAAGCTGGTTGAGGCCCAGGGGGTTGAGGCCGAGATCGCGGGCTTGACGATGGTCGGTGTGGGTGCCGCCTCGCTCATCTACGCGACGATTCGCTACGAGCGCGTCCGCGTGCAACTCGAGGAGGGCATGTTTCAGACCGCCTCCACCGGGCCGATCGTGATCACCGCCCTGGCGTTGCTCATGACGGCGGCCGCCGTCGTCTTCGTGCTGGTGTAGGGGCCGGTCGCCGTGCAGTCCTTGATCGCACGGGCAGGCCGGCCGCGGCCTGCGGATGTAATCGCCGGATTGAGTGTCGCCTTCGTGCTCATTCCACAGTCGCTGGCCAACGCCGAAATCGCCGGGGTCCCCGTCTATGTTGGCTTGTACGCGGCCGCCCTGCCCTCGCTGGTCGCTGCTTTCTTCGTTTCCTCACCGTATCTCCAGACAGGCCCGGTGGCGTTGACGGCCTTGTTGACCTTTGGAGCATTGCAGGGCTTGGGTGCCGAGCCCGGTACCACCGAGTACGTGGCCCTGGCCGCCTTGTTGGCCCTTGTCGTCGGAGTGGTGAGGACGCTCATCGGCGCTTTCCGCGGTGGGTTCCTGGCGTACTTCATGTCCCAGCCGGTGCTGATCGGGTTCACGTCGGCGGCCGCCATCCTCATTCTGTCTTCGCAGGTCCCGACCGCGGTCGGGGTGGTGGCGCCGGACGGCCAGATCCTCGAGAAGGCGTGGTGGGCGCTGATTCACATATCCGAATGGGAGCCGGCGGCCGTCGGGTTGTCACTGGTGACCGCCGTACTGGTGCTCGGCGGGCGCAAACTCCACCGCGTGTTTCCAGGGGTGCTGGTCGCCGTGATCCTGGGGATTGTCTACAGCGTGGTGACCGATTACGACGGACTCATCGTGGGAGATGTGCCGGCCGGACTGCCGCCCTTCTCGCTCGACTTGCCCTGGGGCTCGCTGCCATCGCTGTTGGTCAGTGGGGTGGTTATTGCCCTGGTCGGGTTCGCCGAGGCAGCCGCTATTTCACGTACTTTTGCGGCTCAGGAACGCCAGACCTGGAGCCCGGATCGGGAGTTCGTCAGCCAGGGTGTCGCCAACCTCGCTTCGGGGATCTCCGGTGGGTTTCCCGTTGGGGGGTCGTTTGCTCGTTCGTCCGTAGCCCGCTTGGCCGGTGGGAAGACCCGGTGGGTCGGAGCGATCTCCGGGCTCGTCGTGCTGGCGTTCCTTCCCGTCGCTGGAGTTCTGTCGCCCCTGCCCCGGGCCATCCTCGGCGCCATCGTGATCTCGGCCGTTGCCCAACTCATCCGGCTGTCGCCGCTGTGGACGATGTGGAAGCACTCGAAGCCGCAAACCGCCGTGTTGTGGACGACCTTCTCCTTGACGCTCATCCTCAGTCCGCGGGTCGAGTTCGCCGTCATCACCGGCATTGGGCTGGGAATCCTCATCCACGTGTGGAGAGAGATCAAGGTCGGCGTCGGTTCGAGCTTCGACGGACAGACCCTGCGGCTAACTCCGCGCGGCGTGCTCTTCTTCGGGTCGGCGCCGCCGCTCAACGAGGCCCTGCTCCAGTTGCTCGCCGAGCACCAGGATGCGAGTGCTCTCGTGTTCGATCTCGGCAGCCTGGGCCGGATCGACTACACCGGGGCGCTAGTTCTCAAGAGCGTTGCCGAACAGGCGGAGGGCGCCGGCCTCGAGGTCTCGTTTGAGAAGGTGCCCCCGCAGACCAGGCGCATCCTCGGGGGTATCCTCGAGCAGAAGCTTCCTGAGATCGGAGAGCCGTGACCCCTTCTTGCGTCGATTATGGGTGCTGAGCGCTCCTTTCTCACGCAAGAGGGGGCGAATCCGGGGCCGCTCGGGGTCATTCTCGCCGGAGGGGCCTCGACCCGCATGGGCGTCGACAAGGCCCTGGTCGTACTGCGCGGTGAACCGCTGGTTACACATGCGGCGCGGGCGCTCGAAGCGGTGTGCGGGGAGGTAGTGGTGGTCGGCCGGGAGGGAACCCTGGCCGGCATCGAATGTGTTCCCGATGATCGCCTCGGCCCGCTCGGCCCTGCTGCCGGCGTGGCGACCGCCTTGCGGGTTTCCGAGGGGCGCCCGGTGCTGGTGGTGGCGGTCGATCAGCCGTTCCTCCGGGTCGAGACCCTGGCCGGACTGGCGCGGCAGGACCGGACCACCGTGCCCCACGACGAAGTGCTCCAAATCACTTGCGCGCTCTACACACCCGACGTATTCGACGCGGTATCCCGGGCGGTGGCCGATGGCGTCCCATTGTGGAAAGCCGTGAAGGCGGGCGCCCTGATAATCGACGAACCTGAATGGCGGTCCTGGGGTGAAGATGGTCGCTCGTGGTTCAGCGTCGATACACCCGCCGCCCTGGCAGAAGGCCTGGTCCGGTTCGGCTAGCGGTCACCCCGTTCTTGCGTGGATTCCGGTCGCAGACCGCACATTTACCACGCAAGAAGGAGCGATTTGGCCGACAAAGCGGCGCTGCGTGTTGTAAACTATCGTCGACTACCTGAAGGAGTTGCCGATGGCGGAGGACTACCCACCGATTCTCGATGCCGCCCAGGTGGCAGAACTGCTGGGGATGAACGTGCAAATGGTTCGCATGTATGCCCGCGAAGGCCGTATTCCGGCCTACCGCCTGCCGGGCGGTCGTGCGTTCAAGTTTTTCCGGGACGAGGTGTTCGAGTTCCTCAAGGCCCATCCGGCCGTCGAAGCCCCCGAAGAAATCAGTGTTGAAGAGTGAAGACGATGGTCGAGAGCGGGATGAACCACTCCGTCTGATTGCGGTCCACGACCACGATGTGGTCGGCGCCGACGACGCGGATGGTTCCGGTGAGTGGGTCTGAAACGGAGGAGAAGATCTCGATGAATTCCCCGGACATTTCAAGTTCGAGCATTCGAGATCGGTACGATGGAGAGCCGTTAGCACGACCTAGTCCGCCCTCCTGATGGCGGCGAACAACCCGCAATGAGACGAGACCGGCGAGGTTGACGTTGGCGAGTGAGTGGGGAGTTTGGATGATGGCCAGGTCACCGGCAACGTGCGTGACGGTGCCAGTGAGCGAGACGCCGGCGCCGGTGGCGCCGACCTCATCGCCGCGGTTCATGAGTTCAAACGCGACGTCCTGCAATGTTCTACGCCGCAGAGCATGCCGCGTCGCATCGTCTTCAACCGCTTCGGCCTCGAGTCGAAATTCTCCCCCGACCTGCTGGCGAAGCTCCGAAGCGAGTTCGTCGAAATCTGGATCGTCCCAATCCATCTTTCCGTCACTGTTGTTGAGTGTGTCGGGTGAAAGGCTAACGAGGAAATGACGGTTGAGCAGTCGAAACCAGCCCACCGGACCCGCCCGTCGTTGACCGGTCGACTGTCGATGGGGCATCTCATCATGGTCACCGCCGGCCTGCTGGCCGTGCTCGTCAACTTCGCCCTGTTGCGGGCGAGGGATGAGACCTCCCTTGTCGCGGTGGCAGTTGCGGACCTCGTGCGCGGCACGAAGGTCAGCGCCGACGCATTTCGGATGGTCGAAGTCCAGGTGGATCCGAATGTCCTATCCACCCTCGTCCCGGCGGAGTACCTGCTCGACCTGGAGGACCGGATTGTTGCCCGTGCCGTCGCGCAGGGAGAACTCGTCTCCGTCTCCGATTTCGTGGAGGCTGCTGCGCCGTCCGAACAAAGGGCTATGAGTATCCCGGTGGACCGGGTTCATGCCACCGGTGGAATGATCAACGAAAACGACGTTGTCGACGTTATCGGCGTTGCCGACGGCCTGGCTGAATACATCGTCCTGGCCGCACCCGTCCTTGATGTTGCTCCGTCATCCGGCGCCGGACTTGGATCGAGCGGCCAGTTCTACGTCACTATTGCCGTCGACTCGCTCACGGCTCTGCGGATCGCCAGCGCGCTCGATGGAGGATCGATTGAGATCATCCGGTCGACCGGTGCGAGCGAGCCAACGCAGTTGGTGTTCCCGCAACCGGCTGCACCCGAGTCAGTATCTTCTGGAGAACCCGATGCGGGAAGCTGAGCTCGGTATTGCGGTGTCACCTCGCGAGTGGGGTGAGCGACTCCACAGGTTCGTTGCCGACCACGGCGGCGCCCGCGTCCGCACACGGGTTATGCGGCCGGAGGACGTCCTGTCCGAGCAGTTTGACGTGTTGGTCATCGACGACCTCACGTCGTACCTATCTCGCCGGTTGGTGCAGCAGGCGCAGGCCAACGGCAAGCTGGTGCTGGGCGTCTTCGATCGGGTCGAGTTTCGTGAGGGTGAGGAGCGACTCCGGTCGCTCGGCGTCGATGCGGTGGTCGAAGCTCAAGCCCCGCCCGAAGAGTTCCTGAAGGCAGTCGGTCGAATCTTCGTCGGTCCTGAACGTCTGAGTGTTGCAGGGTCGGATGAGCCGATCTCCGGATCGATCGGGCCATCGGATCTCGGAGCGGAGGGCGGGAAAGTAACTGTTGTGGGCGGCCCATCGGGAGGTGTCGGCCGCACCGAGATTGCCATTGCCTTGGCCGCCGGGTGGCGATACCGGGGTGGTTCAGTTGCTCTGGTCGACTGTGATGACCTGGCACCTTCGATTGCCCAGCGGCTGGGTATTGCGCTCCATCCGAATCTGAGGTCGGCAGTCGATGCCCTCAATCATCGCTCAGACGGCCTTCATGCATCGCTCGCCTTTCCCCGTCACGTCGGGGTAGAGGTGCTCATCGGGCTTCCCAACCCTCGGGATTGGATCGAACTTCGCTCGAGTGACGTTGTCGAGGTCGTAAGGGAGTTGGCACATGGTCGCGACCGGGTAGTCGTCGACATTGGTGCTCGCATCGAAGACCTGTCGTATCACGGGGGACCCGATCGAAACGGACTTGCCCGTGCTCTTGTCTCTGCCGCCGATCAGGTGGTGGTGGTCGGGCAGCCAACGCCAGTCGGGGTGGCGCGCTTGATCGAGTGGCTGGCCGATGCTGCTTCGCTGGTGGAACAAGCGACGGTCCACTGCGTCTTCAACCGCATCGGGAGATCGAGCTTCCAGCAGCGAGAAGTCGCTATTGAGTTCACCAGGAGCTATCAACCAGCCACGCTGTCGTTCGTCCCTGAGGACCGGCGGGTGTCCGATGCGGGGTGGGCGGGGGAAGCAGTACCGATCGGCCCCTACTCGAAGGCGGTGATGGCACTCACGCGACGACTCGACGAGATGCAGGCAGCGGAAAGCGTCAACGTATGACGGCAAACGCGTACGACACGATCCGTAGGACTGCAGTCGACCTCATCGAGAGTCGGAAACTGGACCCGCAACTCGATCGTACGGCAGTTGAGGCGGCCGTGGCCGGCGTGGTTGACGACTACCAGCGGAGAGCGCACCTGGGGGAAGAACGGGCGTTGCACGATCCGGGTGAGATGATCGGACGGGTCATCCGGTCGATTGCCGCGCACGGACCTTTGACCGACATCCTCACCCGCCCTGATGTGGAGGAGATCTTCATCGAGGGGCCCCGGGTGACCTACATCGACGGCTCAGGACATCTGAGAGCGATCGCGGCACCGACAACCGAAGCCGAGAACCGTCAGGTCGTGAATCGGCTTCTCGCGGATACTGATCGTCATCTAGACACGGCCAGTCCGATCGTGCAAGCGCGGGTCCTGTCGGACTCGGCGCGGATGACTGCCGTGATCCCACCGATCTCGGATGGACTGTCGGCCACGATTCGTCGCTATGCGCTTCGCAAAGAGACGCTTCCCTCTCTCGTGGAACTTGGCGCAATGACGCCGGTCGCGGCCGGGTTCCTCTGGGCGATCATGCAGACGAATCTCTCCGTTCTGATCTCCGGACCTCCCGGAGCAGGGAAGACATCACTACTGAGCGCGATGATTTCGGCTGCACCTCCGACACATTGCCTTCGATGTTGCGAGGAGGTGCGTGAGCTACACGTTCCCATCGTGCATGGTTCCTATTACGAGGCGCGACCTCCATCACTCGACGGGGAGGGCGAGATCTCCCTTCGAGGGCTGGTGAAGGTCGTGCTGGCGATGCGGCCAGACCGTATCGTTGTGGGCGAAGTTCGAGGGGCGGAAGCCTTCGAATTGACGAGGGCGGTTAACGCCGGATGCGGATTCGCCTGCACCGTCCATGCCAACTCGGCCCGCGAGGCTCTGCACGCGATCGTCAATGCCGCCTTGATGGCAGGCGAGAACGTCAGCGAGCCGATCGTTCGCAAGGTATTTGCTTCATCGATCGACTTCGTCGTCCATCTCGATCGGGATTCGTTGCCCGAACCGGGCAACGAAAGACTCCGGCGGCAGATCATGGAGATCATTGCCGTCGTTCCGGCGATGCGGGAGGACTTCTCAACCGATCCCATCTTCGCTCGAGAGGCCATCGGGCGCCCACTCGATTGGACGGGTTCGTTCCCTCCCGAGCAATCGACGGCCATCATCGATCGTGCACTTCCTCATGGTCTGGATCTCAAGTCGATTCTCGAGGGCAGAGTGAGCCCTCTATGACCCTGGTGGCGTCGCTTCTGTCCGGTTTGTTCATGTACTTGCTCGTCGGCTTCATGACGGGCCATGGTCCCCGGTTCGAAATGCGGAAGGCAATGCGACCGACGGTTTCGGAGCAGCAGACCTGGCTGATTCAGGCGGGGGTACAGCTAACGCCCCGTCAGTTCTGGATGACTTCGATTGGCGCCGGCGCCCTCGCGTTCGCCGTGTTTCTCCTCGTTTCAGGCGTCCCACTCGTCGCATTGATGCCGGCCATCGTGGTGGCATTGCTGCCTCGCGCCTACTTCTCGCGACGGAGAATCCAACGACTCTCGGAGGTTCAGCAGGCTTGGCCCGACGGGATTCGCGATCTCGTCGCATCGATTTCCTCCGGGATGTCACTTCCGAAGGCAGTTGAAGCTCTGGCGCGCAGCGGACCGATCCCTCTCCGGCAGGCCTTTGCCGCATATCCACTCCTGACCCGGACGCTGGGGGTTGTGCCGGCACTCGAAGTGATCAAGGAAGAGCTGGCGGATCCGACGTCAGATCGCGTCATCGAGGTGTTGATCCTCGCTTATGAACGTGGAGGTGCGCTCGTGCCGCGCATTCTCCATGATCTAGGCGAGGCTACGACGCGTGACTTGTGGGCTATCGAAGAGATCAGAACGGAAGCGCTCGAGCAGAAGATAAATGCAAGGGTTGTCTTTGCCTTGCCCTGGTTTGTGCTCGTGGCACTGACGGCCCGGGCCGGGCTGTTCCGCGAGTTCTATAGGTCTCCCGGGGGAGCAGTCGTCATTGTGATCGGAGCTGCCATGAGTCTGCTCGGGATTGCAGTCGTCAGGCGTCTGAGCCGGGATCCAGATGAGCCGAGAGTCATGGGAGGGGCAGCGTTGCTGGTCGAACAGGGGGGTGCGCGTTGAGTTCGGGCGGTGTTGACCTCCTGGTCTCCGTTCTGTCGGGAATCGCGGTGGCTGCGTTCGCGTCCCTCCTCGTCCGGCCGACCCGTCGCCTGGCGCCGCGAGTACGCCCATACACCGTGATCAGCCGGACGAGCCTCGGAATGAGTCCGGATGTGCTCAGTGTGTCCGATCCGGGACCTGTCAGTGGGGCGGGAGTCGTAGCCCGACTCTTCGGCCCGATGGTCGAGGCCCTTGCCGTACGGTTCGGCAGGCTGGTGGAAGCCACAGGTGATGAGGGGATGGCGCTGAAACTCCGCCAGGCCGGGTTGTACTTGTCCCTGCCTGAGGATGACCGCCTTCAGGAGTATCGGGTTCGTCAGCTCGGGACCACCGTTGCCGCTTCGGTTGCTGGGGTTGTCGCGGGCGCGCTCGTTGGGGATGGGGCGTCACTTGCACTCCTTCTCGGCGTTCTGGGATTCGTCGTGGGTGCCACCCGGTCGCGGGCGGCAGTCGACAGGGCAATCGAGGAACGGCGTGATCGGATGAGGATCGAGATATATACGATCAATCAGTTGTTGGCGATGCGGGTCCGGGTCGGGGGAGGAGTGATCCAGGCGGTGCAGCAACTCTCTCAACGCGGCTCCGGGGCCGTCGTCGAGGAATTAGAGGAGGCGTTGCGGCTCCATCGGAGCGGGATGTCCGCCTCAGACGCGTTCAGTCGGGTGGCTTCGACGACGCCCGAGCCCAATGCGGCCAGAACATACGCACTTCTGGCTGCGGCCGACGAGCGCGGCGCAGATCTCGGCGAGGCGCTTCTCGCCCTGAGTGAAGATGTCAGGGAGGGTCGGCGTGAAGCGATGCGGAGGCAGGCTACGAAGAGACGTGCGGCGATGTTGATCCCGACGATCGCAATTCTGGCGCCGGTGATGCTGTTGTTTGTCGCCGCACCTCTGCCTTCCATCGTCTTCGGGAATCTGTGATGGATATGATCTCCAGGAAGGGAAAGGAGTGGGAGTTGGTCCGTGTATTTATGGTTGCGCTGCTGCAGCGCCTGCCGCGCGGTGTAGGCGAACTTCGCCGTGAGGAAGGGTTGAGCACTGCTGAACTGCTCGGAAACGCCGCGCTGGCCATCGCCGCACTGGTCGTGATCTGGGGCCTCCTACAGGCGCTGGGGGTCGACGTCGTGGATTGGATCCGCACCAAGATCCTCGACGGCTGAGGTTCCGGCATGGATGCCGCATCAGAGCGCGGGATGGCGACGCCACAATTCGTGCTGGCGGCCGGTCTTTCGCTGCTGCTTTTTGTCACTTTTGCCAATCTGATCGTGTTCCAATATGGCCGCGGCGTTGTACGGGCGGCGCTCGACGAGGGCGTTCGCGCCGGAGCTCCGCTCGGCGCTTCGCCGGATGACTGCCAGGACCGCATTGACTCGTTCGTGGGTGACCTGCTCGGAGGCGAAATGGGTCGCGGAGTCGAGACCGGGTGTGGTCTGGATGGCAACCTCGTAGTGGCGAATGCCCGGGTCCAGTTCGAAGGTTGGGTTGTTCCCGACTGGGAGTTCAGTCTCACGGCTACCGCAGTGAAGGAAACGCTGCCGTGAGCGAACGATGCGACGATCGCGGTGCAGCTCCGATCGAGTTTGCGCTCGCCGTCGGCTTCCTGCTCATCCCGATGGCGGTCCTGGTCATGTCGGTCGCCCCGTGGGTAGAGCGACAGTCGATGGCGCGTGTGGCGGCGGGAGAAGCGGCTCGCGTTCTCGTTTTGTCACCGGGTACTTCGCCGGATGAGACCGCCGCGGCTGCCCTTGCTTTGCGCGTCGCTTCGAATCATGGAATCGATGCCGAGGACGTTTCCGTCTTCTTCTGCGCACATGAAGAGGCTCCCGATGAAATGAAAGCCGAGGCGCACTGTCCGCCACTGTCCCGTGGAGCGATGATGGCGGTCGAGGTTCGGGTGAGAGTGCCGGCGGCGACCATCCTCGGCATAGGGACGTTCGGAGAGGGAACCGTATCGTCCCGCGTGACGGAGCAGGTCGAGCTCTACAGAAGCTTTGCACCGTGAAAGAGCGCGGGTCTATCACGTTCTGGGTTCTCGGTCTGTCAATCGCCGTGTTGTTCCTTGGGGGACTGAGCGTTGATCTGTGGAGGGTCATGTCGGACCGGCGCGAGCTGGCTGCAGTGGCCGATTCTGCGGCGGCTGCGGCGGCTTCGGCCGTGGATGTGGACCAATGGCGCCAGGTCGGGGAGATACGTCTCTTGAATGATGAGGCTGTCGCGCTGGCGGAGCGTGTCGTCGCTCAGCATGGTGTGGCCGGAGAGCTGTCGGCCCCGCTCGACGTGGCGGTCGCCGGCGATTCCGTGCAGGTCGTATTGACTCGGGAAGTCGAACTCACGCTCCTACGTCTGTTGACGGTCGGCGAAGATCCGTTGTTGGTACGAGTTGTCTCTGTGGCGCGGGCGGCGCCGTCACCGTGAGGTCGTAATGGGTGGGAACAGCCCCGGGCGCCTGGCGGCGGCCATTGGCCTGATCGTGGTGCTGGCCGCGGTGTTGGTCTGGCAGGTCTTCGACTGGTCGTCGGAGGAACCCGCCGGCTCCGACGCGGTGACGATTGGCACTCCTGTTCCGGTTCTTGTCTTCGACGAGGAGGTGTGGATCGCCGCCGCCCAGGACGCCCTGGACGCATGGGCGCGGTTTGCATCGACGGGTGACCTGGCAGTGCTGGATGGGTTCCTCGACCCCGCCGGTCCGCAATACGCTCAACTATTTGGAGAAGCGTCGACGATCGGTTCGGACGAGGCGACTTACTCCTTCACACTCGTCGAGCCAACCGCGGCCATGCGGGATGGGTTCCCGGTGGTATCGGGCACGGTGATCATCGCCCGTGACGGAGAGACCGTCGACGAGGTCGTCTGGGACCTCCACCTCATCGAGGGGGGCACCAGATGGCTCCTCTGGACCGTCGAAGACCGCGGATAGCCCGAGTTTCTCGGCAATACAGCGTCGTGTGGTGGTCCACAGCATTGCGGAGAAACCGGGGGGAGTTTTCTGCGCAATGCAATGGTCGGTTAATCGTGTGCAGCATTGCGGAGAAAAAGCGATCGAAGGTTGCGCGTAACTGCGGGCATCCGAAATCCGTCTTTCCCAGGACAAGAACACCTTGACTAGGGAGGACGGGAGACGTGTGGACACGCCAACCACAATCGAAGGCTTCTACCGGGCGCATGCGGACGCGGTCTACGCGTTCCTCATCTCGCTGTGCCGGGACAGAACCTACGCGGAGGATCTGATGCAAGAGACCTTCGTGAAGGCAACGCGCTCACTTGGTGGTTATCGGGGAGGCAATCCCCGGTCATGGCTGTTCACCATCGCCAGGTCGGTGTTCATCGACGACACGAGACGCCGCCATCCCGTACCCGTTGAAGATGTCTATGAGGCGGTGGTCGAGGATGCCGATTTCGCCGAGGTCGATGCCATCGAACAGGCGTTGTCGAGGATGCCGGAACGTCATCGCACGGCCCTCCTGCTTTGTGATCGAGCCGGGCTCAGCTACGAGGAGGTCGCCGACGCGATGCACTGCACGCCGGCGGCCGTGAAGGTTCTCATTCACCGCGCCCGGGTCTCGTTCCGGGCCTACTACACGGAGTACCAGAGATGAATTCCCACGATGAGATTCAGGACCTGCTCGAAGGATACGTCGACGAGACGCTCGACCGGGCGACCCGCCGGGCCGTCGACGATCACCTCGCCGATTGCGCGGAATGCCGGGCCATCCTCGACGAGGTCGCACCGGTCGATCTCAGCGGGCTCGCCGGTGGGGCGGTGGACGAGCGGTCCCTACGGCGCTCCGTCCGGCGGGCAATGTGGAGGACGGTGACGAACACTGCCCTCATGCTGGTGTCGCTGTGGATAGTGGCGTGGCTGGTCTCCGCCGTGATCATCCAACCGCTGGTGATCAACCGGGGAGACCGTGCCACCATCGCTGCTCGCGCCACCTTCGACATGGCGATGATGGTCAACGAGGGCGCCATCGCCACCGATTGGGATGTCACCTCCGGTGCAGCATCGCGGACGAACACAGCTCACCTCGTGCTGCAGGTCGGGGCCGGGGCGAAAGAGCTGGGCGAGGTCGGCAGCCGGATCGGGATCACCAGGTTCGGCGCTCCCCTTGGTGGCTGGTTCTGGCCCTACGTGACCGACTTCAACTCGGGGACACCAGGTGAATACCGGCTGGCCGAGTTGGGCTCGGGCACGGTGGCCACGGTAGCCGCCCACTTCAACGAACCGATCTCGCTGGCCCGAGCCCAGGAGCTGGCCGACTCGACGGACTACGACGTCCGGGTCGTTTGGGCGGGTTTTCCGACCTCCCAACGGCTGGACCTCGACGAGCAACCGTTCTCGGGCTTTGGATACGGGGTACTGGGATACCCCACCTGTCTAGAGCCCGGGATGGTCGATGATTCACGCTTTGGAGGCACATCGGTCAGTGGGGGACTCGGCCTCGGCGGTGCCCCGGCCTCGATCGCCAATGCCCTCGCCGAGGTACGGCGAGCCGTCGGCACCCTTACGGCCAACCCATGGCTGATCGAACGGGCGGTCGATCCGGAGACGAGCGACGTCGAACGACTCGAACAAACGGCCGTGCAGCTGGCGCAAGCCGACCCCGGCGTGGTGACCCTCGTGGTGACCGGGCCGACGGCAGAGCTCATCGGGTTCCTCGACGACGTCGAAGTCGAATACCCGGCGGTGCTGGCGGTCGACTTCTACAACTGGTCCGATTTCGTGTGCGGGAGATGAAGGAAATGCCTTTGTACGAACAGATGAAACTGAAGCGGCGCATTGTCGGCGGTACTGCCGGACTGGTGATAGCCCTGGTGGTGGGTTTGATGGCGGGTGCGGTCTTGTCCGATGATGGGCCGGGCCTGCTGCAAGCCATCGCCACCGTGGCGGCGTTCACGTTGCCGGCCTGGTTTGCCTTCATCTCTCTCGATCGCCGGCCGTCGCTGCTCCCGGCGGCAGGGATGGCGGCCCTGGTTATGGGCTTCGCCGCATTGGAGCTCATACCGCTGTGGCTGATCGTGGCGATCGTCTGGGGCTTGGTGGCCCGCAGCCGGATCCGTCCGGCTCCAGAGCCCAGGTGGGCACGATTCGGACGCCCGCTGCTCGCCATCGCAGCCGTGGTGCCGGTATTGGTGTTATTCGCCCACTTGGATCCAGCCTGCACGGTGACCTATGCCGACGGGCGGACCGAACAGGTCGACCCTGCCGAGCGCGGACTGGAGTCCGGGTGGCAACTCCGCCCGGTCGGCTCTTCTAGTTCGAGCACCTCGGAGAGAGAGACCATGCGCGAGGAGTGCGCATCCGACACGGTCGTGTGGTGGGAGGCGGCGTCGTCACTCGGCGCCTCCGCAGTAGTGGTCGCGATGGCGCTTCGCTGGCCCACCGGCGAGAGCCTGGTCGCCGATCGGCAGCGCTCGACCGTCCCCGCCTAGCTCCGTCCAGGTTTTCTCCGCAATGCAATGGTGCGTTTTCAGACCACTGCATTGCGGAGAATCCAGGGGGGCTTTTCTGCGCAATGCAGTGGTGCGTTTTTCGACCACTGCATTGCGGAGAAATCAGAGTGGGTTTGCACTACGCGGATAGTGTAAAGTAGCGCCATGGCTGCGTTCCTGGTGATGTTGCGTGAAGGTGTCGAAGCGGCGCTCGTCGTCGCCATCCTGCTGGCCTACCTCAACCGGCTTGGTTCGCGCAGCCACATCCGGTGGGTATGGGTCGGGACCATTTCGGCGGCCTTCCTCTCTCTCCTCATCGGGATCGTGATCTACAACACCGTAGGTTCCCTCGAAGGCCGTGCCGAGCAACTCACCGAAGGAGTCGTAGCGTTCGCGGCCGGCGGGCTCCTCACCTGGATGATCTTCTGGATGGGAAAGAACGCCCGTCAGCTGCGCGGAAAGCTGGAGTCGGAAGCTGCTTCGGCGGTGGCGCTCGGCGGTGTCGCCACATTGGCGGCGGTGGCGTTCGTCGCGGTCCTGAGAGAAGGCCTCGAATCAGCCCTCTTCCTGATCTCAACGACAGTGGGGGAGTCCGCCAGCGGCAGCCAGCTGGTCGGTGGCCTGCTCGGCCTGCTTACCGCCATCGGCATCGGCTACCTCATGTACCGGGGTGGCAGCCGCATCAACCTCCGGATCTTTTTCCGGGTGACCGGGTTCCTGATCATTCTCTTCGCGGCCGGCCTCGTATCGAAGGGCGTTCACGAGTTCCAGGAGGCGGCCGTGCTGCCGATCCTGATCGAACCTCTCTATCAGGTGCCGTTCGGCGATCCCGACGTCAGCACTGTCGCCCGGTTCGCAAAGACCATGTTCGGATGGTCGCCGGGTCCGTCGCTGCTGATGGTCATCTCCTACTGGGCCTACCTGCTGCCGATCGGGGCTGCCTTTGCCCAGATGACGTCGGCGGCGCCCAAGTCGGCCGGCGTCACGGAGGACCATCCTGCGGCGGAACGTCTGAACGACTGACTCACCGCCGGAGCCGGGACTCGGAGGGGACAGGTCGCGGCGGAACCAACCGCTATTCGTCGATCTCGGTTTCCGCAGGCGCACTCCAGAACAGGGCGAGCTGGGTGATGCCTGCTCCGACCCCGGCCAAACCGATGATGAATCCGGGCCATCCGGACACGTCGAGGCCGATTGCACCGTCGATCGACCATTCGCCTCCCCCCATCGTGGCGAGCGACAAGCCGACCACGCCCAGCATCATCACATACTCCCAACCCTCGATCGGACGGTTGAAGGCGAAGAACCCCGCCTTGCGGTGATTCGAAACGCCCGCCACCACCATGGTGGCGACGAGACCGGCGGCAGCGAAGGTGGTGAGAGCCCCTGTTATGAGGCCGGCGCCGATGGCGAGTTCGCCGGCCGCCGAGAGGAACGCCTGCATCCTGGCGCGGCTGAAGCCTATGGACTCGAACCAGGCGGCGGTGCTGTCGAGCTTGCGTCCGTGGTTGAGGCCGTGGGCGATCATCACCGCGCCGGCGGCCACCCGCAAGATCAGCAAGCCGAGGTTTTGTGCATCCATCGCTGCTCCTTCACATTTTCTGTTCTGCGCAACCATTCCGGCCGGCGATCTCTTCCCAACCGGTCAGAAACCCTACATAAGCAGGTGTTATACCGACGTATTTCCTTCGCTTGGGCGGGTCCGCCGGCACTTTTGAATGGGGCCAACGGCGTGTCCAAGAAGCGACAGAACGCGATACATTGCCAGCAAGGGGTAGGAACCTTGACATCACTCTGAAAGGAGTGCCATGTCACCCAGCAAGAGAATGAACTTGCTGATCTTGTTCATCGTGATGGGTCTCTTTGTCTCGGCCTGCGGGTCGGACGACACCACGGAGACCACTGAAACCACCGCGGCCGCGGCCGCCGAAACAACCATTCCAATGGTCGCCACGACCATGGTCGAGATGACCACGACCACAGTGGCCCCGACCACCACGACCACGGAAGCGATCGATGAGAGTGCGGTTCTTGCCGCCCACATCACCGCCGCACTTGCCGACTGGTCGCCGACGATTTCGGCCGAAGCCCTGTTCGAGAACCTCTCGGACGGCGACGAATCGAACGACCCGTTCATTCTGAGCGTCCGGGCGCCGGATGCTTATGCGCTCGGTCACATCGAGGGCGCATACAACATCCCCTGGAAAGAAATCGCCGACCCGGCGAACCTGGCCAAGTTGCCGACCGATCAGCCGATCGTCGTGTACTGCTACACCGGCCATACCGGCCAGGTGGCAGCGACCCTGCTGCGGATCTTCGGGTACGACGCCACCAACCTGAAGTTCGGGATGATGGGCTGGACCGATGACGACACGATCCTGGCTACCGCCCGTTACACGGGTGCGCCGGGATACCCGACCGAGACTGAAGCCAACGAACTGACGGTTGAATATGAACCGCCGACGCTGACCACCGGCGAGACGGCCGCGGTTGATATCGCGATTGCGTCGGCCCAGAGTTTCCTGGCCGACTGGGGTCCGACGACCTCCGCCGAAGCCTTGTTTGAGAACCTCTCAGACGGTGATGATGCGAACAATCCGTTCGTGTTGAGCGTCCGGGCGCCGGATGCCTATGCGCTCGGTCATGTGGAAGGTGCCTACAACATCGGTTGGAAAGCCATCGCCGATCCGGCCAGCCTGGCCATGCTCCCATCCGATGAGCAGATCATCGTCTACTGCTACACCGGTCACACCGGTCAGGTGGCGGCAACCGCCCTCAAGCTGCTCGGCTACGACTCCGTCAACATGAAGTTCGGGATGATGGACTGGACCGACGACGATGCGGTCCTCGCCACCGGCCGCTACACGGGTGCGCCGGGATACCCGACCGAAACCGTGATCAACGAACTGCCCTAGACCGGACCAGCGGGAGGCGTCGGTGAGATCCCGGCGCCTCCCACCAGGAGTTGATATGAAACGTTGGACTCTGGTGGTGGCCGCCGGGGCGATGATCGTGGCCGGAGGAGTATTCGCCGGTTGCAGCAGTGACGAGGCGGAAGCTCCAGACACCACTGTGGCGGCTCTCGACACAACGCCGAATTCGGTAGCAACCACTACGACACAGGCCGTCGTTCCGACCACCACCGAAGCGATGGACCCGGACGCCGCCTGCCTCGATTGCCACACCAACCAGGAAACCTTGATGGCGCTCGCCGTTGAACCGGTGGACGCGGAATCGCTCAGCTCGGGTGAGGGCTGAGGCGGCTCGGTGCCTCAGTTGGAGGCATGGGAGCAAGTATTCGTAAGCGATGAGGAATTCCCGGCCAGTACGCACGGGCAGGTCGGGTGCACCACCTGTCACGGCGGGGTGCCGGGCGCAACCGACATGGAAGAGGCCCACACCGGAATAACGGTCGATCCCGACCCGATCACCACCTGCGGCACCTGCCACGAAGACACCACCGACGATCACGTCGGCAGCCTGCATGCGACGCTCGGCGGCTACGACACCGTGCTGCTGGCCCGCAGCGGCGGCGACGAGCTCTCGCCCGGGCTGGAAGAGGCCTTCACCAATCACTGCGCATCCTGTCACGCCTCGTGCGGGCAATGCCATGTGAGCCGGCCGACCAGTGCCGGAGGTGGACTGCTCGCCGGTCACTCGTTCAAAGAGACGCCGCCGATGAACTTGACCTGCACGGGCTGTCACGGCAGCCGGATCGAGAACGAGTACAAAGGCAAGAACGAAACGGACGACGGCGGGATGTATCCGGCAGACGTCCACTACAACCCGGGCGGCATGGCGTGCTTCACCTGCCACACCGGCGATGACATGCACGGGGTCGGCCCCGAGCAGGAGCTCCGATACGACGGAGCGCAAGATCCGGCCTGCACCGATTGTCACCCGGACCTCGAAGGCGCCAACGCCCAGCACACGGCATGGCATCTGGATGCCCTTTCCTGTCAGGTCTGCCATTCGGTGGCATACAAGAACTGTTACAGCTGTCACGTTCAGAAATCCGAGGAAGGCGTGCCGTACTTCGAGACGGACGAGTCGCAGATGTTGTTCTACATCGGGAAGAACCCGACTCCGACCGACGACCGCCCATGGTCGTGGGTGACGGTCCGCCATGTCCCGGTCGACCAGGACAGCTTCTCCTACTACGGCGATGATCTGTTGCCCGAGTTCGATGCCCGGCCGACCTGGCTGTACGCGACTCCACACAACATCCAGCGCTCGACGCCGCAGAACGCCTCGTGCGATGCCTGCCACGGAAACGCTTCGATCTTCCTGACTGAAGACAAGGTCGATCCGGTCGAACTCGACGCCAATCGGAGCGTGATCGTCACTGAGATTCCAGGGGGTGGATGAGCTCTCGGTATTCCGGGCTGGGAAGGCGGAATCCGGGCTGCCCGGTCATGGTGACGCCGGGTGGCCCGGCTTCTTTGCGATCCATACCGTCCATTCGAGTATCCGCCGGTCGCGCTCGAACTCCTCCTGCCAGGCACGGGCCATCGCCCTGGCGTTGACGGCCGGGTCCGGCCCCTGGTAGGTGTCGGCGGACTCGATGACCAGGCGGTGGTAGCCGGCCCAGGCCTCTTCGGGACTGATGTAGCAGTGGATCGGCTCGAGGCCGGCTTTCTGAATGGCGTCGATCTGGTCGGCTTCGGTGGTCATCTTCGTGTCGGTCCCGATGACGGCTTCGACGGCCTCTGCCGCCAGGCCGGTCTTTGTGCGGAGGTCGCCGATGGCGATCCGTCCACCCGGGTGGGTGCGGGCGGCCAGCGCCCGCAGCGTCCCCGTAAACCCGTGCCAGATCCACGAGGCCCCGAGACAGGTGGCGACGTCCCACTGTTGGTCTCGGGCGAGAGCGGTGCCGTCACCAAGCCACCACTCGACCGTTCCTTGCAGCGGGCGGTCGTGGGCTCGCGCGGAAGCCCGGGTCAGAACCCACGGTGAGAGGTCCAGTCCGACTCCCTCGATCGCCGATCGTTCGGCCGCCCTGAGGAGCAAGGCGCCGTGGCCGCAGGCCACGTCGATCATGCGCTCGCCGCCGGTAGGGGACAGGCGGTCGAGGATCTCCTCGAGGGAAGTGGCGTCCATCGGGTTGCAGATCTCGTGGAGGTGGTGCATCGCCTCAAATGGAGCAAAGCGTTCCCACTCGCCCTCGACGTCGGTTCCCGCCAACACGGTAACGGAGTCGGGGAGGGGCGGATGGATCATGGACGGGAAGGCTACCGGGTCGCGCCGCCTCGTTCTTGCGTCAGTTGAGAGCGCAGCACGCTCCAAAGTGACGCAAGAAGCAGTAGGTTCGCCGATCGCCTAGCCTCATGCGACCGCATGCATGAAGAAGGGGGCCTCCCGCGTGGACAAACCGATCGTTCGAGTCGAAAACATCGTCAAGACGTTCAAGAAGGCAAACATCCGAGCACTGGACGGCGTGAGCCTCGAGTTTGAGGCAGGCATCGTCTACGGCCTGCTCGGGCCCAACGGTGCAGGGAAGACCACCCTGATCCGTGTGCTCACGACGTTGCTGCGCGCCGACTCCGGGTACGCCGAGGTGGCCGGCGTCGATGTTGCGGCCGACCCGACCTCCGCTCGCACACACATCGGACTGGCCGGCCAGTATGCGGCCGTTGACGAGTACCTCACCGGGCGCGAGAACGTCGAAATGGTCGGACGGTTGTACAACCTGCCGGCCAAAGAAGCGACGAAGCGAGCCGACGAAGTGCTGCACAGCATCGGGCTGGCGGAGGCGGCGGACCGTACCGTCCGCACGTACTCCGGCGGAATGAGGCGACGCCTCGACCTGGCCGCCTCGCTGGTCGGCCGGCCCCAGGTGCTCTTCCTCGATGAGCCGACCACCGGCATCGACCCGCAGAGCCGGCTGGGATTGTGGGACATAATCAGGGATCTGGTGGCGGGCGGAACCACCGTCTTGCTGACGACGCAGTATCTCGACGAAGCGGATCAACTCGCCAACCGGATTGCGGTCATCGACAACGGGAGGCTGATCGCCCAGGGAACCGGCGACGAACTCAAGGATCAGATGGGTGGCTCGGTGATCGAACTCCATGTCGGCGATGAGGTGCGCGATCAGGCGATCGAGGCGCTGACCGGATTGTCGACCGAGGCAGCCGTATTCGATCAGTACCGGGGCAGCCTCCGCCTCCCTGCCCCGGACGGTTCACAGACACTGCTGAACGTCGTGCGGCGCCTCGACGAGCGCAGTATCGCCGTGCAGGACATCGCGTTGCACAAACCGACGCTCGACGACGTGTTCCTCACCCTCACCGGGCGCGGGGCGGCCGAAGCCGAAGCCGAAGCCGAGAAGGTCACGACACCAAAGCGACGCGGACCGAGGGGGAGGAGCAACTGATGGCCATTACATCTGAAAAGACCGAGCGGGCGCGCATCAGCCCGATGCATGCCGCCAAGGACATTGCCGTCATCACGCGGCGCAATCTGCTGCGCAACATCCGGCTGCCGCAGCTACTCATCTTCGCCACAGTGCAGCCGGTCATGTTCCTGTTGCTGTTCAACTACGTCTTCGGAGGGGCGATCGGACAGGCGATTCCCGCCATCGCTCAGGGCAAGTACATCAACTGGCTGCTCCCCGGGCTGCTCATTCAAGTGGCCGCCTTCGGAGCGGGCCAGACGGCGCTCGGGCTCACCGAGGACCTGTCCAAGGGCGTGATCGATCGGTTCCGCTCGCTGCCCATGGCCCGCTCGGCCGTACTGGCGGGCCGGACCCTCTCGGACCTCATCCGGAACGGGTTCGTTATCACCTTGATGGTGGTGATGGGGTTTGTGATGGGGTTCCGTTATCAGACCAGCTTCATCGGATTCGTCGCCGGCCTGCTCGTCGCCATGACGTTTGCTTTTGCGCTGTCGTGGATCATGGCGTCGATCGGCCTGGTGGTGAAGAACCCGGAGGCCGCCCAATCTGCGACGTTCCTGGGTGTGTTCCCGCTGGTATTCGCCAGTTCCGTGTTCGTACCGACGCAGACGATGCCGGATTGGCTGCGGACGTTCGCAGAAGTTCAGCCGATCACGGTCACCACGAATGCGCTACGCGGGCTGATGCTGGGTCAGGAAGCGCTGGCCGAGTTCGGCCCGGGCATCAACCCGGTGCAAGCGCTCGCCGACGCCCCGACTGTCCATGGTCAGGTGCTGATGTCGCTGCTCTGGTCGATCGGGATTCTGCTGATCTTCGTGCCGTTGTCGGTACGGGTCTACCGCCGCGCCGTTGGGTAGGGCACAAGACTCAGGGTCGGTCGGGTGTTTCGCTCAACCGTTACGGGTTCAGGTTGACCTATTCGATTTGTATCGCCCTGGGATTCTTGGAGACTCTTTACCTTGGAAGCGAGGATGGAGTTATGTCAAAGAAACTGCAGGCG
>JARGFH010000055.1 GCA_029210695.1 Acidimicrobiia bacterium | reverse complement strand
TATCAGTGGTGGACCCGACCAGGAGGGGGTCAAAATTCGAGCGGTGATAAAGGGTCAGTATTCACCCGGTGGCGACATAGTCGCTCGAGAGAGGCCGGGGTATAGCCGAGTGTCGCCGCGGCCAGGTCATCGCGAGCTTCCCGATCGTCGAGTTCCGCAGCATGTGACTTCTTGTCGAGGAAATAGTCGATCAAGGCCAGGCGAGCGGTGCGGCTCGGAAGATCGAAGTGGAGTATCCGATCGAATCGACCGGGTCGCATCAGGGCCGGGTCGAGGGCTGCCGCCCGGTTGGTGGCGGCGATCAGCAGGATATTGGTGTATTCGGGCGCGTCCTTTTTCAGTTGGTTCTCGGGCGCGAGGTAACGATTGAGGAAGCCCGTGAAGACCCCCTTCACCTTCGACGAGAAGGGAGGAGTGTCGAAGCTCTGCATCTGGATCAGCAGTTCATTGACCATGCCGCCGGTTTCCTGGCTGATCCCCGTCTTGTTCACCGTGAGTGAGTGGGTGGCCCCCGATGCCGGGGAACTCACGCCGGACCGACTCAGCCCGATCGCATCGATCTCCTCGATGAAACCGATGGCGCCACCTTCGGCCCTGGCCGCCTTGCGGAGATCCTTGAAGAACTTCCGGATCTTTCGTGCCGTCATGCCGTACCACATGCTCTGGAACGCGGTAGCCGACACAAAGAGGAACGGAACTTCCGCTTCGGCCGCCATCGCTTTCGCCATATAGGTCTTCCCGGTACCGGGCGGCCCTTCGAAGAGAATGCCGCGTCTGGGGCTTCCCCCCATCTCATCGCGGAATCGCTTGTAGTCGAGGAGTACGTCGAGGGTGTGCCGAACCTCTGTCTTCAGGCGGTCGGCGCCGTGCACATCCGCGAACGAAACATCGATCTCCTCAGGTCGGAACGTGATGTGCGGGGATCGGGCGTTCACCAGCATGGGGGCGAGCAGGACAAACCCGAGCAGAACCACGAGCATGATCCCGGGCAGCCAGAAGGCCGCGTCCGGGCCGAGGTCCGGTACTCCCGGCCACGGCCTCTCCCCACTGAAGATCCGCCAGTACATCCACACGGTGATAGGCCCGAGAATGATGGCCAGCGTCCACAGGCGCCGCCTGCGATGACGTTCGCGTTTCAATGCAACTGTGCCCGCCACGGCCAGCCTCCCTTTTTGTTGCCTGGGTCCCACCATAGTCACTCAGAGTGGTCACCGCACTAGGAATCTATTGTCGCCGGCAAACGATCGTTTCGGCTGCCATCCCGGTAGGGACCCCGGGCAGTCACGAACTCACGGGCATCACCTGAGACGTCCGGCTACGTTGCTGGTGATATGACCGATCACACCGAATCCTACTTCGAGGAAGAGCAGCGATTCCCCGGCTGGATCACGTTGCTCGTGGTCCTAGCGGCCGGTTCTTCGATCCTCGCCTTCACCGTCGGCATCTACGTGCAACTCATCGGCGGGGAGCCGTGGGGGGAAACACCGATGTCTGACGGCGCACTGGCGATCGTGGGAGGCGCATTCGTCGTGTTCGGCCTAGGACTGATCTGGCTCTTTGCCTCGCTCAAGCTCATCACCGAAGTCCACGCGGACGCCCTCCACATCAGGTTTGCCCCGATGCGGACGAAGCGGATCACTTTTGACCGTATCGCGACGGCGGAGGTTCGAGCGTTCCGGCCGATTCGCGACTACGGGGGCTGGGGGGTGCGGTATGCCAGGGGCGTGAAAGCGTACCTGGCGAAGGGGACCGGGGGCGTCTACCTGACCATGCTCGACGGGCGGGACATCCTGGTTGGATCCCAGAGTCCGGACGAACTCGAAGCCGCCCTCCGTATCTGGATGCGATAGGCGGACCCCGTACCGGGCCCGGCCGGGTACGCTCGGTCTCTCATCGAGAGGGGATCGCGTGCCCACCATCCGACCGCTCACCCGCCGGGTGTTTCTTCGCCGGTTCGGGACGACGTCACTCGCCATCGCAGTACTGGGTCTCGGCGCCTGTTCAGATTCCGGAGAGACCGCCACCACCGGCGACCCGACGACGACAGACCAACCTCTTGAGCCGCCGACGACGCAACTGCCCGTCGCGTCGACGGCACCGGATGCTCCCACCACAGAGGCCGTCCGTTACCGGCGGGTGAACCTCGGTTTCGTCTCGGCCTACATCCTGATTCGCGCCGGATCGGCCGCCATCGTCGATACCGGTGTCGCCGGGAGCGCACCCGATATCGAAGATGGACTCACCGCCGTCGGGCTCGGCTGGGAAGACGTCGAGCATCTGATTCTCACCCACCGCCACAACGATCACATCGGCAGCGCCGAGGCGGTTCTGACGGCCGCGGCCTCCGCCACGTCCTATGCGGGTGAAGCGGACATCTCACAGATCCCGACGTCCCGGCCGATCGTTGCCGTCGGCGACGGTGACGAGGTGTTCGGTCTGCAGATCATCCACACGCCCGGCCACACCGATGGACACATCTCGGTCCTCGACCCGGCCGGCGGGGTGCTGGTTGCCGGGGATGCCCTCAACGGAGCGGCCGGCGGCGTGACCGGCGCCAATCCGGACTTCTCCTCAGACATGGTGACAGCCAACGAAACGGTCAGAAAGCTGGCCGGACTCACGTTCGATACGGTGCTGTTCGGGCACGGTGAGCCGGTCGAGGGCGGAGCCGGAACGCTGGTCGCCGCACTCGCCGCCGGGTTGTAACCCCCCGGCGGGGCCGCCGAATGAGACATCGAGAACCCGGCCGTCCCCGGCTCAGCGCGCCCGGTGCGCCTCGATCAGTGACTGCCTCAGCTCCAGCAGCGGCCTGGTGATCGACACGTGGTAGGTGTGCGGATTGACCAACCGACGCACACCGGTGTCCAAGCGTTCGAGGTCGGCAGCCCTGCGGCGACGTGCCTCGTGTATATCGCCCAGCCGCGCCACCACCCGACCCCGCTCCACGATCTGCGCGAGCAGCGGTTCGATGGCCGAGATTTGCGCATCGTCGAGTATCCGCCCGACTCCGGGCCGCATCGGATGCAGGATCTCCAGGGGACGCCCGTTCAGGTCCTCGTCTCCCGTGGCGATGACGTCGGCAGTGGCGATGCCGCGCTCGTCGTATACCCTCCACAAGGACTTCACACCGGGCAGTGCCAGCTTGTCCGGCGAGTCGGAGATCTTGATGGCGGGTTTCCAAACGCCGTTGTCGTCTTCGATTGCCACGGCCTTGTATACACCGTCAAAACTGGGATCGCCGTCGGAAGTGGCCATCCGCGATCCCACTCCGTAGACGAGGCGGGCGAGCATCTGATCGACATCGAGCCCGTAGCGGGGAGCCTCCTCGGCGACCTGATTTCGGATCTGCCAGATCGTGAGTTCGTCCAGCTGGCTCGACAGCACGATCGAGGTGTCCGCGAATCCTGCCGCGTTCAGCATGGCGGCGGAGCGGACGGCTAGATGGGCGAGGTCACCCGAGTCAAGTCGTATTCCCACCGGTCGATGACCGCCCGCTTTCAGCTTCTCGAACACGCGAATCGCGTTGGGTACACCGGACTCGAGCGTATTGATCGTATCTACCAGCAGCAAGCAATCGTCCGGATACACATCGGCGTAGGCCTGAAACGCTTCCAGCTCTCCCCCGGCGATCGCCATGAACACCTGCACCATTGAATGACCGTGGGTCCCCTTCGAGGGAATACCCAGCTCGTGAGAGATCCCGACGTTGGACGAGAAGTCGGCACCGCCGATCAGCGCCGACCGCGAAGCACCGATCCCTCCGAACCCATGTGCACGGCGAAGACCGAACTCCAACACCGATCCACCGTGGGCAGCCTCAACCACCCGTGATGCCTTGGTGGCGATCAGCGCCGCGTAGTTGAGGTGGTTGAGCAATGACGACTCGAGAAGCTGGGCGACCACCAGCGGCGCTTCAACAACTGCGATCGGGGTATTCCGATGCACAACCCGGCCTTCCGGCACTGCCCACAACGAGACATCTCCGAATCCTCCGACGCCGCGCATCCAGTCGAGGAAGCCGGCGGCAAAAAGGGGCCCTCCATCGCCCGAACGGAGCGCACCGAGCGCTCCCGCAGCCTCGTCGTCGAACGCGGCCTGCTGCATCCAATCGACGAATGGAGCCAGACCGGCGGCGATCGCGTACCCGGCCTGGTGGGTCCCGTAATCCGGGTATGCCCGAAACGAATGCTCGAATCGGGCCTGGCGGTCGGCCAGCCCCGTCCGGAAATAGAGCTGCGCCATCGTGAGCTGATAGTGGTCGGTGAAGAGAATGCCGGTGGTCAACACGCGGCGCACTGTACACGTTGAACGTAGGCTGGAACCATGCACACGTTTGAATCCACCACTGCCTTGATCGTCGTCGACATGCAGAACGATTTCGCCGATCCGGACGGGAGCTTGTTCGTGAGCGGCGGAGAGGAGATCGTGAGTGCCATCAACCACGAGATCATCCGGGCGGCGGCCGCCGGTGCCTACGTGGTCTACACCCAGGATTGGCACCCCGCCTCAACCCCCCATTTTCAGAAGGACGGCGGGATCTGGCCGGTGCACTGCGTCGGTGAATCGTGGGGAGCTGAACTGCACCCGCGTCTCATCGTGGCCGGACCGACCGTCCGCAAGGGCGCGAACGGTGAGGACGGCTACTCGGGATTCACGATGCGCGACCCGGAAACGGGTACCGAGACACCGACGGAGCTCACCGGACTTCTCCATCAAAACGATATTGTGTCGGCCGTCGTCGTCGGTCTCGCCCTCGACTACTGCGTCGGCGCCACGGCTCTCGACGCCACCGCAGCCGGGTTCCGTACCAGGGTGCCGTTGGGTTACACGGCTGCCGTCGAACTGACCAGCGGAGACGGTGAGCGAATGGTTGCAGCACTTCACGGAGCGGGCGTCGAGGTCGGTTGAGCTACTCGCCGTCGATGGTCTCCCCAAAGGATGGGGAGGGTCGACCAGGTGACGGTCTGTACGGTTCAGAGCCGACCAGAGGCCCCAAAACGAAGTTGCCGGCTCTTCGACGAGCCGGCAACCTGAGTCTCCGTTGCTTTGAGTTACTCGCTGCTGCGTAGCCCGCTCAGGCCTCCGGCAACCACCAATACCGTGCCGACGATCAGGATGAAGAATCCGATCCCCGTGCCGACCGTGTATGCCTCGGGGATCATGCCCCCACTGGCAGCTTGTGCGAAACCGGCCTGAAGGGTGTCTGCCTCATCACCTGCCTCGAGGAACTTCACTACCGCATAGGCCAGCAGAGCTGCGCCGAGCACAGCCACGGTCAATGAAGAGGTTCGATCCATGGCTGCAGCCCTGGCACCGTAGAACGCCAGCGCGACGACAGTGATAATGATGATCACCACCACGATCTGGGCCCATGTGTCGAGACCGCCCCAGATCGTCGGGATGCCGTCGGGGAACCCCGGATCGGCCTGGTTCAAGGCGGGCAAGAGGCTCTCACCGTCGGTGGTGAGCGCCTTCAGGAAAAGACCGATGATGCCAATGATCACCCCGGTCAAAGCGAACAATCTGCCTGTATGCATGCTGCACTCCCTCTCGTCTGCGTCTCGGCTACGGTCGATGCTAGGGATTTCTGAGCAAGGTCGCCGGTATAGACAGCGATCTCTGGTCAGCCCCGGAGGTCGACGTCGCCGTATTTGGCAAACTCGGCACGCGCTACCACGTTGCGGTGTACCTCGTCGGCCCCGTCGTAGATCCGTCCGGCCCGCTCGTGGCGATACCAGAACGCCAGAGGCGTGTAGTCGGTCATACCGAGGCCACCATGCACCTGGATGGCCCGATCGACCACGCGTTGGAGGGTATTGGCGACGAAGAACTTGATCGTGGAGATCTCCGTGCGTGCGGCTTTGTTTCCGACCGTTTCGAGTTTGTGGGCGGCGTCGAGCACCAGCAGGCGAGCGGCATTGGTTTCTGCCCGGCTGTCGGCGATCCAGTGCTGTACGACCTGTCGCGTTGCCAGCGGCCGTCCCGGCGCCAGTTCTCGATCGATGGCATGACGCGACATCAACTCGATGGCGCGCTCGCAGATCCCTATCCACCGCATCGTGTGATGAATCCGACCGGGGCCGAGCCGTGCCTGGGCCAGAACAAATCCTTCGCCTTCACCGGCGATACGGTTCGAGATCGGGACCCGGCAGTCATTGAACGACACCTCGGCGTGGCTCGACCAGCCGTGCCCGACGTCGCCCATCACTGGTGTATTCCTGACCCGTTTGAAACCGGGGTTTTCGGTCGGGACGATGATCATGCTCGCCCGCCGGTAGCGCTCGGCGTCCGGATTGGTTACCGCCATCACGACGGTGAATGCCGCGCCGTCGGCGCTGCTAGAGAACCACTTATCGCCGTTGATGATGTACTCATCGCCGTCCCGGACGGCCGTCGTGGACATCCAGGTGGGGTTCGAGCCGGCGTGCCCGGGCTCCGTCATCGAGAAAGCACTCCGGATCCGTCCGGCCACCAGCGGCTCGAGCCACTGTTCCTTCTGGGCATCGCTGCCGTACCCGAGCAGAAGCTCCATATTGCCGACGTCGGGAGCCTGTGCGTTGCAGGCGTAATGGCCGAGAGGAGTGCGGCCCAGCTCCTCGCTGAGATGGGCAAACTCGACGAGCGACATTCCGGCACCACCGACCTCTTCCGGCAGGGCGGGCGCCCACATTCCCATCGCCTCTGCCTTGGCTCGCGCCTTCGCAATCCCGGGAGCGAGGTCTTCGGGTGTGCCCGTGAGGAAGGCCTCTTCGAGCGGAATGACCTCCTGATCGATGAACTCCCGGGCCGTGCGCAGCAGATCGGACAATGAGGACGAAATCGAGAAAGTCATGACCTGCATCCTAGGAGGGCAACCCGTGGGGCGCCCCTCAGACCCCCGGAGGTAATCGACTCACGTGAGATCCGTCAGACGAAGAGCAGCAAAACGGTGAGAGTCACCGCGCTGGCCAGGGTGGTGAACAACACGGTGGTAGTCACCAGATCCGGAACCAGGTCGTGCTCGATGGCGATGATCGACGTGAACACGGCGGCCGGCATCGCCGACTGAACAATGGTCACGCCGGCGTCAGCCCCATCGAGTCCGAACCCCGCCACGAGCAAAGCTGTCACGGCCGGCGCCAGGAGAAGGCGAAGGCCCGACCCGAGCATCACATCTCGATTGACCTGAGGTCGACCCATGGCGGCCAGTTGGACACCGAGCGTCATGAGCATCACGGGGATCATTGCGTTGGCCAGCAGACCGATCGAACGGTCGGCGAACAGGGGCAGATCCACGTCACCGACGTTGACGAGCACTGCCGGCAGGGCAACGAGCAGTGCCGGAGTGCGCAGGCCCATTGCCACGGCCCGGAGCGGGCTCAACCGGTGCCAGGTTGCGGCGGTGACTCCGATGAAAAAGGCAAGCGCATTGACGGTGAGAAAGGCGATGCCGGCGAGTGGAAGCGCCTCTTCTCCGAAAGCGAAGGTGATGATCGGCAGGCCGAAGTTGCCCACATTCCCGTAGACCGCAACGAGGATCAAAGCGGCAGTCACCTTGGCGGGCCGGCCTAGTGCTCTACCTACTGCCAGAGCTGCGAGTCCTCCAACCAGTGTTGTGATCGTGAGCGTGCCGACCACCCGCAGCACCACATCCGCCTCGAGGTCGGCCTTCGAGAGGATCTCAAAGATGAAGGCCGGTGCCAGCACGTAGTAGGCCGCCCGGGCCAGCGACCTGGCATCGATCTCCAGGCGCGGACCCAGAAAGTAGCCGACCCCGACGATGAGGAACACCGGGACCAGCGTGTCTATGAAGATCGGGCCGAGATCGCGCATCCGGCGGGAGGCTAGCGAGGCAGCAGCAGATCTGAGTTCTAGGTCTTGACCTGAGCCATGACCCCGGTAGAACCTAAAACGTGGAACCTAGAACCGGGGCCGAAGGCCCCTCTTACTCTTTGCCCCTCAGCTCCTTTACCAGCTCGATGTACCGGTCCATCTGGGCGATGTAGATCGCGGCATCCTCCGCTACCCCGGGATGGCGCAGCTTCATGGCCGTCACGGCGAATTTCGCTCCCCGGAAGTACGGCTCCATGGCATGCAGCGGCATGGCCCTCGGGCCGGGCTCTGCCGGCCCCGCCTGGATCATCTCAGGCGTGGTCGGTGGCAACCCCAGGTCCTGAAGTGTGGCCACCACCCCCTCTTCAGCCGCCCGATCCGCGAAATCGTCGCTCACTTCGCCGAAGACGAGTTCCCGGTTCGGCGTCACGATGAAGATCGATGGTCGGGCGATTTCGCGCGGATCCTTAGGATCGGCAACGCCGTACGGCTCGATCGCCAGCGACCGATCGGGGTCGCTGAGAATCGGGAAGGGCAATTGCAGCTTCTCGATCATGGCGGCGTTCTGCGGAGGTGAATCGACCGTGACGACTACGACCCGGCCACCGGCGCTCGTGATCTCCCCGTACCGATTGGACAAGCTGACCAGCTGTCCGTTGCAGTACGGTCACCAGTCGCCTCGGAGGAAGACCACCACCCGGGCCGTATCGAGGTGTTCGGAAAGCGCCCACGTTTGGCCCGCCTGGTCGAGCAGGGTGAAGTCTGCGCCTTGAATTGGGTCTCCTCCCGGTTGGGCAGCACCATAGCGTTTCGGCTGCCGCCACGCCCGGTAAGGTCGCCATGATGACCGGGCGACAAGCAGGCGAAATCAATCGGACCAGGTTCACCGTCCTGATGGCAGCGGCGATGGCTGCTGCGACCTTTGCCGGACCAGCCTTCGCCGTCCTGGCCAGGTTCATCATCGACGACCTATCGCTCACCCGGGCTGAGTTCGGCTGGATCGTGGCAGCGTTCTCGGTGGTCGGCGCAATCGCTTCGCCGAGTATCGGGCGACTGACCGACCGGATCGGAGGTCGCAGGACACTGACGGGAATCTTCGTCATCAGCGGGGTGGGCCTTCTGGCAGTAGCGGTCGCACCATCTTTTCTCTGGCTAGTCGCAGCAGGGATTCTGACCGGTACCGGCCAGGCTTCCGCGAACCCGGGCACCAACAAGCTCATTTCGGTTCACATCCCCCTGGGTCGCAGAGGGGCGGTGACGGGAGTCAAGCAATCGGGTGTCCAGGTTGGAGTATTCCTGGCCGGCATGCTGCTGCCGGCCGGGGCGCTCGCCTGGGGATGGCGCACCACGATGGCGATCGCCGCCGGCATCTCGCTCCTCATGCTCGGCGGGATCCGTCTGATCGTCCCTCCGGATCCGGCCCACGATCCGGCCCGGCAGACCCCGTCGCGCGTGGTGTGGTCGGCGCCGGTGCTGTGGCTGACTGCTTTCGGATTCCTCATGGGACTCGCCGGAGGGGCAGTCAACACCTACATCCCTTTGTACGGCGAGGAGGAGATTGGCCTCTCGGTGGCGGTGGCCGGGTCGGTCGCCGGCCTCGCAGGGTTGGTCGCCTTCTTCTCGCGGATCCTGTGGGCCCGTCACAGCGAACGAACGTCCGACTACATCAGATCATTGATCCAGATAGCCGGCCTGTCGGTCGTGTTTGCCGGCGCGCTCCTGGCCGCCCCGAAGGGTGGCGCGTGGCTGTTGTGGGTGGGTGCCCTGGGTCTCAGTGCCTCAGCGACCGCATGGAACGCGGTGGGAATGCTGGCCGTGATGGAAATGGCCGGTCATGAGCGGTCCGGCGGGGCCTCGGGTGTGGTGCTGTTCGGGTTCCTGGCCGGCCTCGGCCTCGGGCCACCGATTCTCGGCTGGTCGGTCGACCGGCAGGGTTCCTACGGATCGGGCCTGTGGGGCGCGTTGCTCACCTTTGGAGTCGCCACCCTGCTGGCCCTCCTCTGGCAACACAAAACCCGTTCTCGCGCGGGATTCCCACCGTATAGGGGGGGATCCCCGCGCGAAAACGGGGATTAAGGAGGAGCCCCGCCGGGGCGGGGCTCCTCGCCCATTACCCGTGATCCCGTCGGGTCACGGTGTCGTGAACACCAGCCTCCCTTCGATCGCAGGCGCGATCGGCCCGACTTGAGCGTTCACATAATTGATCACCGAGTCACGCACATACAACTGGGTGTCGTAGGCGATCTGATCGAGTGGCCAAATCGTGTCGCCGGCGTTGTTGAAATTGCACGATCCCGCAGCCACGTAATTGACCGTCGACACCAGATAGAAGGTTCCGGCATCGGAGAGATCGACGGGATTGCCATCGATGCTCAACGACAGGACGTTATTGCCATCCGGTGGCGTACCTGCGCCTGGATCGTTGTAGGTGATCACGTTGCCGGCATCCGTGGTCAGCATGCAGGTTGTGTAGTGCGAATAGCCGCCGTAGCCGGGATCGTACTTGTAGAACCAGTAGTTCCGGTAGCCCCGCTCGAGGACCTCCTTGATCTGCGGGCCGTTCATCGAGAGCACCACGAGAGAGTTCTCATACGGCATCAGGTTGAACATGTCGCCCTTGGTCAAGGTTGCCGGTGTGGTCGGCGTTGCTCCGTCGGCCACCTTGCGGTTCGACATCGCGCCGGAAAGGTGGAGGTCCGGTGTGACTCCTTCCTTGTCGGACAGCTCCCAGATCGCTGCGTCCGCCTGCAGATTGGCGCCGTTGGTCTCTTGGGTGTACGCCTGGAGTGCATCGATCGGGACTTCCGTCTGTCCGATGACCGTAGCGTTGTACGCATCGATCTCAGCCAAGAACGGCTCCAGATATGCGCTCAATCCGGGTTCGGGCGTCGCCTCACTGGTCGGAATCAGGAACCCCTCGCGGAGGACAATCTCGTCGCCGACGAAGCCGACATTGACCTGCCCCAGGTATCCGGCGTAGCGCCGGGCCTGAGCGATCAGCGTTCCGTCGGGATTCGCCCCGGAAGACACCATAACCGCCGGGTTGATCAACGAGTGGCTGTGCCCTCCTATGAGCACGTCAACACCGGATACCTGCTCGGCGATCTTCAGGTCGCTGTCGACCTCATCGCCGTACGGTGTGTAACCAACGTGGGTCAACCCAACCAGAAGGTCGGGCATTTCGTTCGTCTGGATATTCGCGATCAGTCCTGGTAGGTCAATCGCGTCCGGATTGTCCTGGTCTGTCGGATAGAAGGTCAGACCTGGAATATTGGTCGGTAGTTCGTACCGGTATACCCGCGGGTTTGTGAGCCCGAAGATGGTCACTTTCTTGCCGTTGACGACCAGGTTGATGTAGTCATCAACGTGGTCGTTGATGAACCCGTACGATCCGTCGTCGTCCAGATTGACCGTGCCCAGGATCGGGAAGTCGACCTGGCCCAACATGGTTGCGAAGGTCGCCGGTCCGAAATTGAACTCATGATTGCCCAACGTCATGACGTCGTAATTGAGGAAGTTCAAACCTCCGGCGATCGGATTGTCGAGTCGATCCTTGAAGAAGTAGGCGAACGAATTCCCCTGAAACGTGTCCCCTGCCTCCAGCAGAAGTACGTTCGGATTGTGCGCCCGTTCCTTCTTGATCAGATCGGCCAGATAGGCGAAACCACCGCCGTAGGAGTCGGCCGCCCAACTGCCGTGCGTGTCGTTGGTGTGCAGCATCGTGACGACGTCGTCGAGACGGATGATCCGATCCATCGGGACGTCCTCGGCGTCGATGACACCATCGCCTAGGGTCCCCAGGTACTCCACCAGACCCTGCTGCATGTCGTAGTAGGTATCCCACCGATTGATGCCGGCTGCAAAGGTCGTCCAACCGTCCTGACCACCGGCCAGGAAGTTGTTGGTCACCACCCGGTAGACCGTGTCCCGCTCGAGCGGGGCACCGTCGATTTCGACTCCGTACGCGCCCCAGGCCGTCGGCGTGTTGCACCCGCAATCGTTGTACCAGTACCAGCCGGCACCCGACGTCTGCAGAATTCCCTTATACAGGTTGGCCGACTGGTCGAGCAGAGTCTGGATCTGCGCTCCGGTCAGGTCCATCATGTACAGGGTGTTGCCAAACGGCAGCACGTCGAAAGTGTTGCCCCAGGTGACCGTGAAGGGGTACGTCCCCCCTGGGTTCACGATGTCCGCCCGCAAACCACCGGGATTGGTGAACGCTATATCCACCGAACCGTTGACCTCGCCGTCGTCGTACTCGTCGGCCTTCCACAGCATGGAATCGGTGACGATGTCTCCGATGAGCGATTCGCCGTTGTAGTCACGGGTCAGGTCGATGTTGGATTCGATAACGGGTTGATTGACAATCGGCGCGACTACGTCGGCCCAGTAGGCCACTCTGGCGGCCACGTCTAGGTCTGTGTTGGCAAGTATCCAACTCGCATCGGCGAGCAACGAGTCTGCCGCCTCCGCGCTGATGGCCTTCCCGCGTTGCGCGGTCACCTCGTTGATGAATGCCTTCAGGAGATTGCCTGCAACTCTTCCGTTGTCACGGGTGAGGGCGGTCTGTGCATTTCCGAGTTTCTTGAGCAGGCTGTTGAGCACGCCCTTGCCGATGATCTCGCCGTCGTCATAGAGGCCCTGGACCGAGGCCATGAGCTTCGAAACGGAGGATTCCTCGAGGATCGTATGGAGCTGATAGGAATCGACCGTCAGCTTCTTGGTGGCGGTGTTGATGGATACGTCCACCTGGCCCAACCACCGCCCGTAGTAACCGGCGGACACGATGGCCGTCTCACCAACGTACACAGGCGCATCCAGTCTTTGGTGCTGGTGGCCGCCGATCATCAGGTCGACCGGCTTGCCGGCGTCGATGAGTTCCTGGGCCACAGTCGTGAGGCCCTTGTACGGTCCGCTATCTGCAGTGCCCATGTGCACCAGCACAACCATGGCGTCGGCTTGCGCCATCACCTCGTCGTAGTAGTACTCGATCGTTTCAGTCAGATCTTTGAAGACCAGACCAGCCGTGGTACCCAGCAGCGTTACCTCAGGTGTCTCCTCGCCGGCCAGGCCGAGGATGCCGAGCGTGATCCCGCCGACTTCGAGCAGCTCGTACGGCTGAGCCCATTCCGGAAGATCCCAATCCGTGCTTGCCAGCACGACGTTGGCACCCAACCAGGGGAAATCAGACTGGGCGACTCGGTCGGCCAACTCGAGTTGACCTTTGTCGAACTCGTGGTTGCCGAATGTAGCGACGTCATATCCCAACATGTTGTAGACATCGATAGTGCTCTCCCCCATCAGGAGTTGGGAGATTGCCGGCGCCGCAAAGTACACATCTCCGGCGTCCAGCAAAGCAACGTTGCCGGCTCCAACATCCGCCCTGATGCTGTTGACGACACCGGCGATGTTGGCCGAGCCGCCCCGGCCGCTCGAGTCGGCCTCGAGTCGACCGTGAAAGTCGTTTGTATGCAGCAGCGTGATCTCAACGTCATGACCAGCCGGAACCGCAGGCGGTTTGGCCAGCGCGGCGGTCGGGATGAACATGGCCACGATCACGGCCACAATCAGCAGCTTGCCCCTTCTCATTTGCATGACTCCTTCAGGTTCCTCCCCGTCGGGTCAATGCAGAAGAGATCGACCGCGCGGCGCGTGCCGAGCGGACAGCCCCTTCCAAACCCCACGATGCGCCTATCGAAGCCGCGATACCAGAGGCGAAAGACCGCGCGCGGAGCCCGTAGTCCCGGAGCGCCAACGATGAACGGACTAGTCAATGACCCCTTTCGGCGGCCGGGCGGCTCCGATATGCTGCCGGAATCACGAGCGAGAAAGGAGAACCCAATGAGAACCACCCCCGCCCCACTGCTGCACAACGTTCACCGGGTGCTCCACTCGCCCGTCGCCGTCTGAACGGCGCGTCTTTCTTGTCGGAGTACCCTCATTCCCAGGAGTACGAACACATGCAATCATCGCCGCCCCACACATCCGCCGGCGACCCCCTCGTCCGGCTCGGCTGGAACGAAGCGATCGCAGCCCTCTACCGCGAATTCGATGGACCAGACCGTCTCCCGGGCCGGGTGTTGCGCGTGGACCGTGGCAGCTCATTGGTGGCCATCCGGCGCGGAACAACCAGGGTGCCGATGTCCCGCGACGAAACCCCTTCCGGCGCCGAATCCGGAACTCCGATCACCGGCGATTGGGTCGTAGTCCGCCCGGATCCGGACGAGGGTGAGGTCGTCGAGGCAATCCTTCCGCGCCGCACGGCGATCCTTCGGAGCGACCCATCGGCCGGGGATGGGCGTCCGACCGTTCAGGTTCTGGCAGCCAATCTCGATCGGGTCGGCATCGTCCACGGACTCGATCGGCCGGTCCAACCCGGGCGAATCGAACGGTTCCTGGTGATTGCATGGGAGAGCGGAGCGCGGCCGCTCCTGGTGCTCACCAAGCTGGACCTCGTCGAACGCAACTATGTGGACGACACCGTTTTCGAACTCGAGGAACTCGCCCCCGGTGTCGAAGTGCTGCCCGTCAGCAACGTCACAGGTGAAGGCATTGACCGGCTCGACTCGCTGATCGGGCCGGGGACCACCGTGGCGCTCATCGGTGCTTCCGGGACCGGGAAGTCGAGTCTCGTCAATCGACTGGCCGGTGACGAGGTTCAATCCACGGGAGATACCCGGCGTGGAGACGGCAAAGGCAAACACACGACGACGTCCAGGGATCTGATCCCCCTGGCGAGCGGAGGTGTGTTGATCGACACGCCCGGCTTGCGTGAGGTCGGTGTCTGGGGCTCCCGACAAGGGCTCGCGAGTGCATTTGACGACATCACCTCCCTTGCCGCCTCCTGCAGATTCCGCGACTGCCGGCACACCAACGAGCCCGACTGCGCAGTCAGAGAGGCGGTGGAGTCCGGTCGGCTCGAGGAACGGCGGCTGGATAGCTACCGCGACCTCGACGGTGAACTCGGCCGGCTGGAACGTCAGACCGCCAAACGAAGCACGCGCGAGTCGGCGCGCCGGCCAACAGTGGCGCCCCCCGATATCTCCGACGAGGACTGGTAGAGGCCACCGGCGACGATTCGAGTGCGAGCACCTCGGCGACCACCTCCCGAGAACCGGGCGGGTGAAGCAGAAGAGCGCGAATCGTGTTCACGGGCGTCCGGCCACATTTTGCGCGACACTGAGACGTACGAGAGGAGGTGGACCCATCACCCCCACGGAACGAGAAGCGAACGTGCAGACGAAGTACTGGCACGCGCTCGAGGACGGACGCGTGCAATGCGACCTCTGCCCGCGTTTCTGCAAACTGCGAGAAGGGCAGCGGGGTCTCTGCTACGTGCGAGCCAGGGACCACGACCGGATCGTGCTCACGACCTATGGACGTTCTTCGGGATTCTGCGTAGATCCGATCGAGAAGAAGCCCCTCAACCACTTCCTGCCCGGCACACCCGTGCTCTCGTTCGGCACGGCCGGATGCAACCTGGCCTGCCGCTTCTGTCAGAACTGGGACATCTCCAAGGCAAAGCACAATGACGTGCTGGCCGATGAGGCATCACCTGAAAGGATCGCCGAGGTGGCGGCCGACCTCGACTGCCGGAGCGTTGCGTTCACCTATAACGATCCGGTCATCTTCCACGAGTACGCGATCGACGTGGCGGAGGCCTGCCGGGAGCGGAGCATCAAGACCGTGGCGGTCACGGCCGGCTACGTCAATCCCGCCCCGCGCCGGGAGTTCTACGACCACATGGATGCCGCCAACATCGACCTCAAGGCGTTCACGGAGGATTTCTATCATCGAACCTGCGCCGGAAGCCTGGCGCCGGTCCTCGACACGCTCAGTTACGTTCGTCACGAGACCGATGTCTGGTTCGAAATCACCACGCTCCTGATCCCCGATCTCAACGATTCGGAGGCGGAGCTCAATGAGATGACTCGTTGGATCGTTGCGAATCTCGGCTCCGACATCCCCCATCACTTCACTGCCTTTCATCCCGACTTCAAGATGATGGACCGCCCGTCGACGCCGGCCCCGACGCTGACTAGGGCGAGGGCGATTGCCATCGACAACGGAGAGCAATACGTCTACACCGGCAACGTCCACGACCCGAGCGGCCAAGCCACCCGGTGCCACCAGTGTGGATCGGTGCTCATCGAGCGTGACTGGTACAAGCTGGGTGCGTGGAACCTCGACGAGCAGGGGCGGTGCGATAGGTGCGGGACCGCCTGCTCCGGAGTGTTTGAACCGACGCCGGGATCGTGGGGATCGCGGCGTCTACCAGTCCGCCTCAGTGCCCGCTGAGATCCGGCCCACACCGGATCGTCAGGCCGGGCCGAGCGCGAAGGCGCCGTAGCCAACGACACGATCGGGCGATCCGGCGGTGTCGCACGACGTACGGAGGTCGAGGAGTTCGCAACCCCACCCGCGATCGGCGGCGACCCGCAGCACTCCTCGCACCGCCGTCCTTCCGCAGGCGCTGAACCGATCGAGTTCGGATTCGCGCAGATCGACGATGGTCTGAGCAGTAACCCGGTCGAGGCGTTGGGCCGTTTCGTGGTCGTGGTAGTGCGACAAATCGGAACTCACCACGATGAACAGACCGGCGTCAAGCATGGTGGAGACGGCCCGGGCGGCCGGCCCGGGATCCTCGTCGCCGGTGAGGAGCGGCGCAACGGTGAAGTCCTCCAACAGCACCTGGAGAAACGGAAGCTGCACCTCCAACGAGTGTTCGCGCAGGTGAGCCAGTTCGGAGCGGTGCGCAAGCGCACCGTCGACAAGTTCGCCAAGGACAGAGTCGGCCGGGATCGTTCCCAGCGGCGTCGCCATTGCCCCATGTGCCGGGGCCGCCAGTCCTGCGAAACCCACGAAATGGGAGGGTCCGATGAGCCCGATTCGCGCCGGAAGCTCCCGGCCCAGCAGCCTGTAGGCGACGGCTGCAACCGGCCCCGAGTAAATGTGGCCGGCGTGCGGCACGATCACCATTCGCGGCGAGACTCCGGGCTCGACTGGATGGGCTGCCCGCAGCATGTCCCGGACCGCGTTGCGGAGACGATCCTCGGTGCCGCGATAGAAGCTCCCTGCCACTGCCGGCGGCCGCACCGTCATCTCCATACACTCACCCTACGCCGCCACCCTGTGGCATGATTCAAAGATGGCACATCCGCTCGTCGAGGTGGCCCGGAACGCGATCAGAACTCATGTCGCCGGGGAAACGAGAACTGCGCCCACCGTCGAAACAGACCGGGCACCGTGGGGTGTATTCGTCTCTTTGCACAAACCGTCGATCAGCGGAGTCGATGGCGAACTCAGAGGGTGCATCGGCCGGCTCGATCTCAGGCCGGGGTCGCTGGCGAAGGAAGTCGCCGGGGCGGCAGTCTCATCGGCAACCGCCGATCCCAGGTTTCCGCCGCTGCGCCGTGACGAGGTGGAGGATCTCGACGTGACGGTGTACCTGCTCGATCCACCGGAGGCTGTCGACGGTCCCCAAGATCTCGACCCGGAGACGTACGGCGTCATCGTCACCGGACGCGGCGGACGGCGCGGACTTCTATTACCCGCCATTCCGGGTATCGATAGCCCGGAACGACAGCTGGAGCTCGCCACTCGCAAAGCGGGACTGAGTCCGGGAAGCAAGGTCACGATCGAGCGTTTCACGGCCGAAATCCTCAACTAGCAAGTAGGGTCGCAACTCATGACCACCATTCGACGCCTCACCGACTCTTGCCTCACCGTCACGACGGACGCAGGCACGACTCTGTTCGACCCCGGTTTCCACACGTTCGACACTGGAGAGTTCGATCTCAAATCGCTCGGCGACATTCAGCGGGTCCTGATCACCCATGAACACGGCGACCACGTGAAGCCCGAGTTCTTGGCTTGGCTCATAGACCGCGGCACCGACGTCACCATGTATTCCAATCAGGCCGTGGCCGACTTGCTGGCCCCCCACGAGATAGCGGTGATAACCGAAGACCCGACCGGCGTCAGTCATGAAGATGTCCTTCATGAGACCACTCCGATGGGAACAGCACCACCAAATCGGGCGTTTACGGTGGCCGGTGTTCTCACGCACCCTGGAGACAGCTACCAACTCACCACTTCGGCACCGGTTCTGGCATTGCCGCTGCTCATCCCTTGGGGTTCCACGACTGCGTCGATGGAGTTCGCCCGACGACTTGCCCCTCGGCAGGCGATCCCAATCCATGACTTCTACCTGAGCGAACTAGGACGCAGCTGGATCAACGGCATGGCAAAGAACGTTTTGGCCAAATCCGGTATCGAGTTCGTACCGCTCTCCTGGGGAGAGAGCTTCAGCCTCTAGAAGACGAAGCGCCGGTATCCGTTATCGCGACCTCAGGTTCTGAGTTCTGGGTTGTAGGTTCTGATTCTCCGGTCCCTGTCAGCTCGGAGACACGCAGAACCTAGAACTCATGACCTAGAACCAGTCGCAGCTTGCTGCGACGTCCTCAGAACCCAATACTCCTCGGCGTCCGCGGAAACGGGATCACGTCGCGGATGTTCTGCATGCCGGTGGTGAACTGCACGACCCGTTCGAGTCCGAGGCCAAATCCGGCGTGGGGCGCACTCCCGAAGCGCCGCAGGTCCAGGTACCACCAGTAGTGATCCCGATCCATCCCTTTGATCTCCATGCTCTCGGCCAGCATATCCAGACGTTCCTCGCGCTGGCTGCCGCCGACGATCTCGCCGATCTGCGGCACCAGCACGTCCATCGCCGCCACCGTCTTGCCGTCGTCGTTGCGTCGCATATAGAAGGCCTTGAAATCGAATGGGAAGTCGGTGACGATGACCGGCTTCTCGATTGCGACTTCCGTGAGGTAGCGCTCGTGCTCGGATTGGAGGTCCGCTCCCCATTCGGCGGGGAACTCGAACGTCTCGCCGGAAGCGGTGAGGATGTCGACCGCCTCGGTGTAGGTGATACGTTCGAAGTCGCCCTCCACGACGCCGGCCAGCGTGTCCAGCAGTCCTTCATGAACCCACTTGTTGAAGAACTCGAGGTCGTCGCCGCAGTGATCGAGCACGTATCGCACGAGATACTTCACGTAATCCTCGGCCAGGTCGGAGTTGTCGGTGAGGTCGGCAAACGCCATTTCCGGTTCGATCATCCAGAACTCGGCCAGGTGCCGGCGAGTGTTGGAGTTCTCAGCTCGAAACGTGGGGCCGAACGTGTAGACCCGATCGAGGGCCAGGGCGTACGCCTCGGCGTTGAGCTGACCGCTCACCGCCAGGAAGGCCGGCCGGCCGAAGAAATCTTGTGAGTAATCAACAGCTCCCCCATCAGCCCTCGGCGGTTCAGCCGGATTGAAGTTCGTCACCCGGAACATCTCGCCGGCGCCCTCGGCATCACTGGCGGTGATCAGCGGCGTGTGTACATAGAGGAAATCGCGCTCCTGGAAGAACCGGTGCGTGGCATATGACAGGGCGTTGCGAACCCGCGCCACCGCCCCGATCGTGTTCGTGCGGGGCCGTAGGTGAGCGATCTCACGCAGGTGCTCGAACGACACCCGCTTCTTCTGCAGCGGATAATCATCCGGATCGGCGAATCCAAAGACCTCGACCTCCGTGGCTTTCACCTCCACGCTCTGCCCCTGGCCGGGAGATTCGGTCAACACTCCGGTGATCCGCGCCGCCGAACCGATCGTCAGTCGCAGAACATCCGCCTCGTAGTTGGGCAACTCGCCGTCGGCGATGATCTGCAAGCCGTCGAAGCTGGACCCGTCGTGTAACTCGACGAACGAGAACCCTCCCTTGGAGTCACGGCGCGTGCGAACCCAACCGGCAACGGTCACCTCTATACCGAAGTCCGTGCGCCCGAGCACGTGCTTGATGAGTTGCCGTTGCATGTACGACTCCCGTTCGAATGGTCTCCACCGGCGGGCACGATCTTACGGCAAGGGCTTGCGCGCAGCGAGATCAACAGGGAGGTGGGAGCGCGGCGGCAGAAGGCAAGACGCAATGGGCAATAGGCACTGCCGGACTTAGAAACGCGGAGAAGCCCCCGGGGAGGTGCCGGGGGCTTCCATCGTTACGACTGACTTACAGGAACCCGGGGCGGGCCGAGTCCCAGCTCACTCCGTGCCACACGTTGCCACTCCAGGAGAGGCCGCTCCAGGAGAGACCGGACCACGAGAGACCCGACCATGACAGGCCCGACCAGGTCGCATCACTCCACAGCCGGCTGCTCCACGAGAGACCACTCCACGAAAGACCGGACCACGACAAGCCGCTCCACGAGAGACCGGACCATGACAGGCCGGACCACGACAGGCCCGTCCATTGAGATCCGTTCCAACTGCCTCCCGACCAGGAAAAGCCGGCGGCCGAAGCCTGCGCCCATGTCTGGCCGTCCCACGGCATACCGAAGATGTCCTGCTCTCCCACCAGTGGGGCGCCCTGGTCGTAGATGCGGCTCGATCCTCTGGCTGATTCGAGAGAACCGGTCCCGGTCGACGGCTGGAAGCTCTGCACCGCGATTGGGTTCGATTTGCCCAGCACCTTGTCCAGCGTCGGTACGCCGGCGCCCTGACAGAGGCTCGAAGCCTTCTTGAGGTTGAGAGTCGAGCCCATCAACAGTGCCTTCACCTGATCCGGCGTGGCGCCGGGACGCTCATCGAGAATGAGAGCGGCCATCCCCGACACAATCGCCGCCGACTGGCTCGTGCCGGAACCGAGGAACAACCGGCTTCCCACTCGTGCCTTCGGGAAGTCGGTGTCGGCAGTGGAACCCGGGCTCCGTAGGCTGACGATCGATTGGCCGGGAACGACCAGATCGACGTGCCGTTGTTGGGTCCCGCAGTTGGAGAAGTCCATCACACTCGAGAGCGCGGCCCTGGACTTGGCGCTCTCAGATGATCCGACCGCGATGACAAATGGATCGGCGGCCGGGTTCCGCAAGCGGGCACTGTTTCCGTCGTTGCCGGAAGCGACCACCACCACGATGCCGGCGTTCCAGGCCTGCTCGACCGCGAACGCAATCGGGTCGAGGGTGTAGCTCTGGGTGCTGTCTGTGCCGAATGAGAGGTTGAGCACCCGTATGTTCATCCCGTTGTCGGTGCGGTGCTGAACGACCCAGTCGATGGCAGCCAGGATCTGTGAAACATCGGTGGCGCCATGGGCATCGGCCACCTTCAGACTGACGATACGCGACCCCGGCGCCACCCCGAGAAACGACGAGGTGTTGGATTTAGTAATCGCGGCGCCGGTGTCTCGCCCGGCGATGATGCCGGCCATGTGGGTGCCGTGGCCGAACGTGTCCAGGTAGCGAAGGTTGTCGGCCTGTGATTCGAACGACAGGTCGGGACCGTTTACGACCTTGCCGGGTTGAAGCAGGCCCTCGACCGGGACTACCCCTGAGTCGATCAACGCGATGTCGATGCCTGCACCCGTATATCCCGTATTCCAATAATCGGTCGCCTTGATGATCGATTCCGCCACCCGGTACATCGATCCATCGAAGGTGTTCGGGTTATAGGCACCAAGGCTCGAGGCATCGCCCCACCCGGCGTTGGTCAACTGGATTGAATCATTCAACGTGACGTTTGAGACCGACCGATTGGTTCTGAGGGAGGAGACAGAGGCGGCCGGCAATTGAGCTGAGAAGCCGTTGATGATCGGGAGGTCGGTCAGGACGGTGCCGCCCAGCATCTCGACGAGCTGTTCAACCGAACCATCGGCACCGCTCGTCTTCTCAACAATCACCTGGAGCAACGGCGAATCATCCGCCGAAGAAGGCATCGGAGTGACCAGCGCGGCGATCATCGCCACCACGAGCAGCACCGCCAGATACCAGCGGCGCGTTCCTTCCCACTTGACCGAACGAGCTTCGTTCACTCTCAGACCTCCCAGATCTATGGATTGGATATCGGGAAGTCGGCAGAAAACCCGCGGGTTGTTGCGCGCACACACATGATGACTAGTTATCAAGGAGTTGGCGGGAAGGCGAGCTACACGCAATTGGCACTTGGCAATTGGCACCCGGACTCCTTAGCGAAATGCGAATTTCGTATCCCTCTCGATGAGTAGTCACAGAACGCAGACGTCGTTCTGATGGGCCTGCGCGCCACCGCGCAAGGAGACGAAGCTGACTATGCCCGTCGCATCGAGGAACTCGCCGATGGTCTCCCGTCCGTCCTATTCATCCGCTCGGCCGGGACGTTCAGGGGCCGCCTCCTGGGCGAACAGCCGGCTGAGGTCAACGGCCGCAATCTGAACGGCGACGACTGACCCCCAGGATTTCTCCGCAATACTGTGGCGCGTGACGCGCCATTGCATTGCGGAGAAAATGGATTTGTGCGTATGAACCGGGGCATGGCGCTCGGCGTCTCGGCATACCTGCTCTGGGGAATCCTCCCGATCTACTGGAAAGCTCTCGAGACGGTCGGCGCAGTCGAAATCCTCGCCCATCGGATCGTCTGGTCTATGGTGCTGCTCACCGCCCTGGTCGGCATCCGCCGGTCCTGGCCGCAGATCCGTAGTCTCAACCGCCGGTCGGTGATCCGGCTGCTCATCGCCGGCGCATTGCTCACCGTCAATTGGGCGACGTATATCTGGGCCGTCAACAACGGCCACATCGTCGAAGCCAGCCTTGGGTACTTCATCAATCCCCTTTTGAACGTGGCGCTGGGCGTGATGATCCTGCGGGAGCGTCTCGATCCCGCTCAGTGGTTGGCGATCGGAGTGGCCGCAGCCGGCGTCGTCTACATGACGATCACGGTCGGTTCGGTTCCGTGGATCGCCCTCGTGCTGGCCACCAGTTTCGCTCTGTATGCGTTCCTGAAGAAGCAGATGTTGGCGCTCGGCCCCTTCGAGAGCCTGACCGTTGAGATTGCGCTGGTGCTGATCCCGGCACTGGCATTCCTGGTCGTCCTGGCCGTCAGAGGATCGAGTTCGTTCGGCGTTGCGGGGACTCGCACCACGGTTCTCTTGCTGCTGGCCGGATTGGCGACGGCCCTCCCGTTGCTGCTGTTCGGAGCAGCCGCCACCCGGATTCCGCTTTCGACCATCGGCATCCTGCAGTACATCGCTCCGACCATGCAGTTCCTGATCGGTGTGTTCGTGTACGACGAGGTCGTCGGCAGGGATCGCCTGATCGGCTTCGTGCTGGTGTGGATCGCGCTGGCGATCTACACGGGCAGCGGATTGGCGCGACGGCGGCGAATGGTGACGCAGCCCCTGGCCGCCTAGACGATCACGACGCCGATCTGCGGACTCTTTGGCGACGTTGGTTCCGGCCCCAATCGCGACACCCGGCTCGGCTACCAGCAGAGCCTATCTCTCCATCGCGGAGGGCGATCCCTGAACTGCACGGGGCCGCGCCTCTCCCTCACCGCCAACCAGTCCGACGATCATCAGCTTCACCACGCTCTCCCGATGATGGCGGTCCCGTTCACGGCGGGTACGGCTCGAATCCCTCCCGTTCCTGTGCATCCCGAACAAAAACGACGATTGCCTCGAGGTCGGCGTCCGAAACGCCTTCGATCGGCGGCATCGGACCAAACGACCAGTGATGGGCTGCAACACCGCGCC
>JARGFH010000054.1 GCA_029210695.1 Acidimicrobiia bacterium | reverse complement strand
ATCACTGGCGAGCAGGTGGTCCCATCCCCCTGGCGAAACTCATCTCAAGGTGGTCCCATCCCGCTGGCGGGCGACACTTCGGCCCGGACGATGAGGTTCCACATCTGACTGCGTTCTTCGCTGGTCGGCTCAGACAGACCCGCCACGTGGCGATAGGCAGTCACCATCAGGTGTCCGGTCGTGTACGGATACCGGTTGAGCACGGAATAGGCGAGGGACGAACGCTCGAGTATCAGGGCATCCTCGTCGGCTTCATCCGGAAGACGGCAGAAGAGGCACGAAGACTCCGGGTGGTCGTCGATGGATGTTACGTAGGTTGATCGCCAGCCTGCCCAGAGATGATCGAGCATGGCGCCAGCCTACCTGTCAAGCGCACCCTGGCTTATCCACCACTGGACGATTGGGCTCGGCTCCGCCGGCTGCCAGTTCCGGTAAGCCTCTTTGCGGGGTACCGGCCATTCGAGATCGACGTCGATCCTCGTCCCGAAGCGGTCTGCTCCGGCCAGCACGTGGAGCGCTTCGCCCAGCACGCGATGCTGCATGGCGGGTTCATGCGGAAGTCCAAACGGGTGCCCGAACGGAAACTCCACACCAACCGTCCGGGGTGTGTGCAGCTTTGTGGCGAGGTCGGGCATCATCGTGACCACCACGGTGGGGATTCCGGCTGCTTCGATCCAGCGTGCCAGCACGGGCACGTTCTTACAACAGTCCGGTCAGACCGGAGCGAGGATCAGCCCATCCACTTCGTCTTCGTGGAGGAGATCGATGATCCCGGGGGCGGCGATGTCACGCCAGCCTTCCAGGCTGGTCCCCTGGAACCCCATGACGGAGATGTGCCGGGGTGCGATCTCACCGACGATGCCGCTCCTGGTCAGTTCCGCCAACCGGTCGACCGGTAGTGCGATGTTTGGATCGGCGAGGATGTCATCGTGACTGATGTGCAGGTGCGCAAGACCGATTTGGTCGACCGGTGACGGAATCACGCGAAAGCTCGGATCGCCCCAGGTTGGTTCTGCTCTCTCCCGTTCGAGGTCGAACGGCTGCTGGGTTTCCTCGAGGTACATTCCTGATGACGTGAGGATGGCAATGCGACTGTCGCTCAATCGTTTCTCGAACGATGCCCAGACCTGGTTGGAGCCGTGTGGTTCGGGGTTTTCGTAGATGGGACGGAAACTGCGGGGAAGAAACCGGTAGCTGTCGACGATCACTCGATGACTCCTGAATGGCTGACGTCACGGTAGTCACATGGTCCGCCGGCACGTCGCTGGTTGCGACGAATTGATGAGGACGGGGCTGCTAGTGGCTGATGGACGGTCGCGGCGGCTCCGCCACCTGCTCTTCCGGCAGCTCAGCATCGCGCAGGTCGATCGACACGTGGTCACACTCAGTGCAGACCCTTCTGATGAGCCCTCCCGGTAGAGCCTGTTGCCGCCATGCGTGAACGTGTTCCGTCGATCTGGCGAGCTTCTGCGCCCTGCGCCGCCCTCCGGAGTTCTCGATCCGGGCGATGAGGCTCTCTTTGCCCTGACTGACCCGTTTCCGGACGCCGCTCTTCTTCTTCGGTTGGTGCGTTTCGATCCACTTGGGGACCGTGTAGGCAAAGTCGATCGGGTCGTTGGCGATGAAGATCAGGCTCTCGTCGACGAGATCGAGGACGAACCGGTCGCTGGCGGTGCGACGGACGGCGACGGCATCGAATCCCCACGAACCGAGGTGTTCACCTTCCGCGGTCAGGGTGAGGGTGGTCTCGTCGATCGTGACCGCGGCGGCGGCGCGGGCGCCGCCGCTCATCTCGATCTTTCCTTTCAAGGTCTTCACTCTGCGTCCCCTTCGACCACTGTGCGTGAACTATCGCGCTGTCGGGCCCTCTCGTCAAGAGCATGCGGTCAGAGTTCGCGGCGCGCCAGCAGTCGTATTGTCCCATACTGCAGCGCCAACGTACCGGCCAGGGTCACCACGAGGGATTTGATGAAGTCCGTCGCCTCTCCGCCTCTGACGAGCCCGTCGAGCGCTCCCACGAGGTGACTCGGGAGCCACTCCTCAACAACCGGGATCAGCCCGAAGAGCGGGAGGAGGAGCAGCACCGTCAGCGTTACGATCACGGTCGGCAGGACGTTCTTGAGCGCGGATCCGGCAAATGCCACCACGGCCACGGCGAACAGCAGGTACACACTGCCGAAAGCCATACCGGCGGCCATGGCGCCGGCGTCGAGCGGTCCGATCAGCACGACCGTCTCATACCAGGCGAGCAGCGTGCCGGCGACGAAGGCGATGACCCCGGTTCCTGCCACAACGACGTAGCGAGGAATCAGCAGGCGAGCCGTGCTGCCAACCCGTGTGCGTAGCGGGATTCGATGGTGAGAGCGCCGGCGGCGACCATGATCAGCACGAGGAGCCCCAACTGCTGGACGTTGCCCGAGTACTGCATGATGCCGTCTGCCGGCGTCGGTTCGGGGAACGACACCTCGATGCCGCCGCCAAACTGCTCGACGATCTCGCCGATGTAGCGAGCCGAGAGCGGTCCGATGATCCCGAAGAACATGAAGACGGCGAAGATCGCTATCCAACGGCTGGTCCGGGTCATGCGCAGCCACTCGAGTCTCCAGAGGTTCATGAGGTCAGCTCCAGGAAGACGTCCTCGAGATCAGCTCCTTCCGGAGTGACCGAGATCACGACCGCCTCTGCATCGGCCAGGACCTTGATGAGGTTGCGTTCGGCCACTCCTGGATCGCTGGCGGTCACCCTGAGGTCGCCCGGAGCCAGTTGCTCGACAGAACCCACCCAGGACGCATTCTGAAGTGAAGCGACGAGCCGTTCATGCGGTTCCCGCAGTCGGATTCGATAGATGATCCCGGCCCGTCCGACGAGGAGGTCGTTGAGCGCTCCCTCGAAGAGCAGGCGGCCGTCCCTGAGGATGCCGACGGTGTCGCACACCTCCTGCACGTCGCTCAATATGTGACTGGAGAACATCACGGTGGCCCGGCCGCGCAGTCGCGTCACGACATCGAGCACCTCCCGGCGTCCGGCGGGGTCGAGTGCGGCGCTGGGTTCGTCGAGTAGGAGCACCTGGGGGTTGCCGATGACGGTGGCTGCCAATCCGAGGCGTTGCAGCATTCCTCTCGAGAATCCACCGACCCTCACGTTGATGGCCTCCTCGAGGCCGGCCTCGATCAATACTTCTTCGACCCTGGCCGGAGGAACCTCCGGAGCCGAGAGGTTGCGGGACAGATCGACCACCTCGCGAGCCGTCAACCAGGGCTCGAATTGCGGGGTATCCGGAAGCACGGCCAGCCGTTCCCGGGGGACACCGATTTCGACGGACCCCGAAGTGGGGCGGCGGAGTCCGGCCAGGATCCCGAGCAGAGTCGTCTTTCCGGCGCCGTTCGGGCCAACGAGGCCGTAGACGGAGCCGTCTGGAACAGAAACCGAGACATCATCGAGAGCGTGTCGGGATCCGTAGGCCTTGGTGAGCGAGGTCGTCGTGATCATTTGGGTTCGCGCCCCAAAAGGAGGTAGACGATCCCGCCGACCGGCACGGACAGGAGGCAGATGAGCGCCCAGGCCCACTTCGGGAGGTGGCGGACGGTGCGACGCGAGATGTCGTACCAGCAATACCCGACCCAGGCGACGACGAAGATGGCCAGGGGAACCAGCGCGGCGATGATTGCAGAATCCATACGGCAACGCTAGTCAGAACGGAGACACCCTCCGATCCTTGATTGTCGGTGCCTGCATCAATGAAGATCGATCGCGCTCACCAGCAGTACGTATAGGGCCGCGTAGATCAGCAGAAGGATGATCCCGGTGAGCCGGGTGTGGCGCTTTCGAATGCCCAGGACAAGAGTCACGGCGACCACGGCGACCACAGCCCCCAGGCCACCTCGTATGGCCAATCCGGCTGTGATGGCGGTCGGGGCCACGATGGGTCCAATGCCGATCGACAGGGTGGCATCCACGAGGCTCGATCCGAACACGTCGCCGACGGCCAGATCGGTTTGTCCCTCACGCAGAGCGGTGATATCGACGATCAACTCGGGGAGGGAGGTGCCGAGCGACGCTCCCAGGAATCCAACGATATAGATCGGAACATTGATGAGCTCGGCGATTCTGAGTAGTGCTTCTATAGCGATCCAGGCGCCCGCACCGACCACGGCGAGCGCCCCCAGAACCGATACAACGTGCTTGCCTTTCCCGTGAACCGGGACGGGGAGGTCCGGGCCCGAGGCGGGGGGCGCGAAGCGCCAGATCGCGGCCGAAGCGACCACCCAACCGGACAGCAGCGCCAGTCCGTCGATTCGGCTCAGATGTCCGTCGGCGACCAGCGCCACCCCGAGCACCAGCGCCGCCACGATCAGCCCACCGATCAACCGCACCCGGCGCCGCCCGACCACGAAGGCGCCGCCGATCAAGGGGAGCAATCCGAGCACCAGCGTCACCTGGGTGACTGCCGACCCGATCGAGTCACTGACATTGAGATCGCCCCGGTTCCGGAGGGAAGCGATGACCGAGTTGGCGATCTCAGGAAGGTCCGTCCCGATCGCCAGCAAGCTGATGCCGATCACGAAAGGAGGAAGTCGGCTGCCGAATGCCAGTGCTGAAGCGTGGTGTACTGCCCGCCGGCTGGCGGCGAGCGCCAGCACCAGCCCGATGATGCCGGCAACGATCCACAGCAGTGTCATCGCTACTGAGAATCCTAGGTGGCGAGGACGCAGTTGGGCGAGCCATTCTGGACCTCCTTTGATCTGGATCGAGCGGCACGCTCTGCATGACATGCATCCAACCCTTCTGCACTAGGTGCATTGTCGGCATTGTCCGCACAGTGAGGCACAAGGTCCCCGGGTATGGGACCTTGTGCTCTACTTCACAAGCTCCGGCAGAACGTAATCTGCAGGGTATGCAGAACATGCGGAAGCCCGCTGAAGGGCACTTGGCAGGAGCACTGCGATGACTTCGCTGCTCACCGCCAAGGATCTCCAGGCCATCCTTCAGGTCGATCGTTCGACCATATATCGGATGGCAGAAACGGGCCGGCTTCCGGCGATCAAAGTCGGAAGACAGTGGCGGTTCCCCTCCGAGCAGATCAACAACTGGCTGGGTGCACAGACGGCGACACCGTCCCAGACGCCTGAACTGGGAAACCTCATCCAGTCTGTCGATGGATCGCTGGCCGGCCTGCTGCCGCGTGAGTACGTCGACGACATGGCCGAACTACTCGGACAACTGCTGGGAGTGATGGTCGTCGTGACCGACATGGACGGACGACCGATTTCGGAAGCGGCAAATCCGTGCGGCCTCTTTGACGCCATCAACCAGACCGATGACGCAGTCGCCCGGTGTGTGGTGAGCTGGAAGCGCCTCGCCGATGAAGCCGACCTGCAACCCCGCTTCCTGCCCAGCCACATGGGCCTGTTGTGCGCACGGAGCTTCGTCCGGGTCGGATCGGAACTGAAAGGCATGGTGCTCGTCGGCGGAATCGCACCGGATGTCTGGCCGCCTGCTGCGGATGAACTCGAGACCATCGCGGAGGCCTTCGGTGTAGCCCCGGATCTGGTGAAGAGCCACGTGCACGATGTGTTCCGCCTCGACGAAACCAGTCGCCGCAACGTGTTGTCCTATCTGCCGCGCATGGCGCAGATGCTGTCACAGATCGCCAATGAACGAACAAATCACCTCGCCAAACTCGACGCCATTGCGACGCTGGCCGGCGCGGTTGTACCAACCAAGGAGCATCAATGAGAAAGCTGCTCGTCCTCGGCGCCGGCACTGCCGGCACGATGGTCGTCAACAAGCTGAGCCATCACCTCGATGGTGGTGAGTGGGATATCACGATCGTCGATCAAGACGAAACCCACTACTACCAGCCGGGGTTCTTGTTCATCCCGTTCGGGATCTACGGGCGCAACGACGTCATCAAGGCCAAGCGGGACTTCATTCCATCCGGGATCAAAATGATCACGTCGGAGATCGAACTCGTCGACCCCGAGAACAATCGGGTCAAGATCGTCGAAGGTGACCGCTGGCTCGATTACGACTATCTCGTCATTGCCACCGGGACGCATCCGCGCCTCGAAGAGACGCCGGGCCTCACTGACGAAGACGGCAACATGCCGGATAACGTCCATACCTTCTACACCTACGAGGGTGCACTCCGATTGCAGAAGTTTCTGCGCAGCTGGAAGGGCGGCAAGCTCGTGATGAACATCATGGAGATGCCGTTCAAGTGCCCGGTTGCGCCGCTCGAGTTCATCTTCCTGGCGGACTGGTGGGCATCCGAGCAGGGCATCCGCGACGAGGTCGAACTGCACTATGTAACCCCCCTCCCCGGTGCGTTCACCAAGCCGATCGCCTCCCGGGCGCTGGGCGGAATGCTCGACGAGAAGAAGATCCATCTCGTTGCCGACTTCGTGGTGGAAAGCGTCGATGCGGAGAACAACAAGCTCATTGCCTACGACGAGGAGGAAGTCGAATACGACCTGCTGGTCACGGTTCCGGTCAACATGGGCGCCGACTTCGTAGCCAGGTCCGGGCTGGGTGATGAACTCAATCACGTGCCCGTCGACAAGGGAACGTTCCTGTCAACGCAGTACGACAACATCTTCGCCCTCGGTGACGCGGCAGACCTGCCGACTTCCAAGGCCGGATCCGTTGCGCACTTCGCCGTTGAGGTCTGGCTCGAGAATTTCCTGCGCTACGTCGATGGGCTTGACATGGTTGAGACATTTGACGGCCACGCCAACTGCTTCATCGAGTCCGGTCACGGCAAGGGCCTCCTCATCGACTTCAACTACGACACGGAGCCCCTGCCGGGTAAGTACCCCTTGCCGGGAGTCGGGCCGTTCTCTCTCCTCCAGGAATCGGAGATGAACCACTGGGGCAAGATGATGTTCCGTTGGATCTACTGGAACGTGCTCCTAAAAGGCAAAGAGATGCCGGTGACGGCACACATGACGATGGCCGGGAAGTGGAGCTGAGACGATGACAACCGTCAACGCAGAAGCGACCATTGCAGAGCTCAACGAGAAGCTCGACCGCCTCACGGTGCAGGTCGAATACCTGACCGAACAAGCCATCGAGTCGAAGCGCCGCCGGCAGGGGTGGGACGAGCTGCTGGCCGACGTCACGCCCTTGGCCGGTGACATGTACGGTCTCGCCGTCCGTCAACTGGCCGAGGTGGATCAGTACGTCAGCATTCAAGACCTCGGTCACCTGATCAAGCGTCTGGTCCGCAACACAGGAAACCTCGAGAAGATGCTCGATCAGCTCGAGAGCCTGATGGACATATTTGTCGAGATCCAACCGATCACCGGTGATGTTTCGCTCAAACTCATGAATGCGCTCGATGAGTATGAGCGCAAAGGCTATTTCGATTTCGTCAGGAGTTCACTCGGGGTCGTCGACAACGTCGTCACGTCGTTCACGAAAGAAGACGTGAATGCGCTCGGCGACAACGTCGTGCTCATCCTCCAGGCAGTGCGCGAGATGACGCAACCGCAGGTGATGACGATGCTCCGCAACACGGCTTCGAACGTCCGTGAACAAGAAGTACCTGAAGACATTTCGCTGTTCGGGCTCCTCAAGCAGATGCGGGACCCGGCGGTGAAACGAGGCATGGCGCGGGCGCTCGGCGCTCTGCGGTCTGTCGCAGGAGATCTACCAGAACAACCAGAGCAGTAACGCTCAGAAAGGGAGAAACCCATGGCAACCGAATTGATTGGCGGCGTTGAACTCGACGTCGACGAAGAGGGATTCATGACGAATCCGGGCCAGTGGACCGAGGAACTCGCCCCGGCGCTCGGCAAGGAGATCGGCCTGGACGAACTCACCGAGGAGCATTGGAAGGTCATTCGCTTCCTGCGTTCCGACTACGAAGCGCAAGGCGAAACCGCCACGCTGCGCCGCGTGTCGACGCTGGCCGGAGTTCCGACGAAGGACCTCTACAAGCTCTTCCCGAAGAAGCCTGCCAAGAAGATGTCGTACGTATCCGGTCTGCAGAAGCCAACCGGCTGCGTGTAGTCGAGAGGGAAGGAGCACACTCAGTGCCGAAATTTGATGACGATGGTGGAGATCGGAAGCTCTGCATCATCGTGAGCAAGGGCACCATGGAATGGGCGACTGCCGCCATGGTCCTCGGGAACGCCGCTATCGGTGAAGGAATCGACCTCCACGTGTTCTTCACGTTCTGGGGGATGGACGCCATCATCGATCGCCGGATGGACAAGTTGAAGGTCTCACCGGTAGCCAACCCGTCGATGAAGATCCCAGGCACCGACATCGGCATGGCCAACATGCTGGCCGGTTTGCCCGGGATGACGGCGTTCGCCTCCAGCATGATGCACAAGGAGATGAAGGCACTCGATGTGCCGCCGCATAGGGAGTTCATGCAAATGGTCGCCGACGCCGGAGCCCACTTCTGGGCCTGTCGCCTGACCTACGACATGTTGGGCCTCAAGAAGGAAGATCTCTGGGATGAGGTCGACGACGTCATCTCGGCGTCCGACTTCATGGAGTTGTCCGATGGAGCCCAGATCATCTTCATCTAGTACGACGCAACGAAGCGAGGATCTGAAGATCCTCGCTTCGCCGCGTCCGTCGCGGTGCGATTGCCCCCTCTGCGTCGGAGACTCGGCATCTCCCCCACGTCCCGTGGGGGAGAAACGCGGGTTGCTTTTCGCCTATCGCCTATCCGGCCTCCAGGCTCTCCATCGCTCTCGCCAGTCTCGCCCGCGCCTCTGCGGCGATCTCCACCATTTCCGGCGCATCGGTGACGGAACTCATGATGCCGGGGTCGAGTGCTTCGACAATCGTGCTGGGCCCGTGTTCGTAGACGACAACGTTGCAGGGGAGAAGCAAGCCGATCTCCTCATCTGCGTTGAGGGCACGGTTGGCAAGTGGGGGATTGCAGGCGCCGAGAATCTTGTACCCCGGCCGATCAACGTCGATTTTCTGTTTGAGGGTCGCTTTGACATCGATCTCGGTGAGAATACCGAAGCCCTCGGCGGCCAGCGCGACGCGGGTCCGTGCTTCTGCCTCCTCGAGTCCGGCCTCGAGCACGACGCGTAGCCCATAGGGTCGCTGTTCCATTCATGTGTCCTTTCAGCAGTCAGAATTGAATACCCCCCCGAGTATATCCGTCCCTGTGGTGGAGAGGCGTGCGGTTCGGCGGGCACTGGGGGACATAGGTCCCTACCCGTTTCCGCGGCAGCGTGGGAAGGTTGCGGGACCAGAAGAGGCAAACAACAGATTGTTCGTTTATTACTTCGTCTACGTCGACCGTCCGTTCCGGAAGGTGGAACGGGAACTCCTCGAGCGATTCGAGGAACTCGGCGCGTGGGCTTCGGAAGCCTACCGCGACGGCGAGGACATCCGGGCGAGACTGGCGGTAGGAAACACGCCACTGCTCGCCAAAGAGGTGTCCCTCCACGTTGGCGAACCGATTCGGGCCCATGCGCACACGACGATCCCGCTCATGTGGGACGCCACAGGTTCGCCCGGTCTCTTCCCGAGAATGCTGGCAGATCTGATCGTGGCGCCACTTGGATCGTCGCGAGCTCAGCTCACCTTTCGCGGGTCCTACGACCCGCCGCTCGGGCCGGTAGGTGAGGTTCTCGATCGAGCCCTCCTACACCGCGTCGCCGAGGCCAGCGTGAAGGCGTTCATGGACCGCATTGCGTCGGCATTGGCGCCGGCGAACGGACCGGCCGAGAAAGAAATCATCAACTCTTAGCGGGCCGCTCTTCGAGCGGCCCGCGGTTCTAGGTTCTAGGTTCTTTGGACGAGCTTTCGCATACGGAGTTGGACCGGTTGGAACTCAAAACCTGGAACCTGGAACCGCGGCAGCAGGCCGTCAGCTCAGAGCGGCAGGCTGATCAGCACCGTTGTGCCCTCACCGGGCGATGTGTTGATCGTGGTGGTGCCCCGCGCCTTGTCGGCTCGCGAGCGCAGGTTGTCCAGTCCCATGCCTTTTTGAACAGTGGTTGGATCGAACCCGTCACCGTCATCGGATACCGTGATGAGGACGCGGTCGGCAGCTTCTTCGATGCTGACCGAGATCGTCGTTGCTCCGGAGTGCCGCAGTGCGTTACTGAGCGCCTCGCGGATCATCTGGAGGGCGTCGTCCACCGTAGTCCCCGCCAGGTCGGCTGCTCCGCTCGAGACCCGCACCTCGACGTCTGCACCGTACGGCCCGGCGAGTTGTCCGACCATATCGGATAGCTCCAGGCGGAGATTGCGACGCGTCCAAACGGGCGGCCTCAGGTCGAATATGTAGCGGCGCAGCGCCGCGATGGAGTCGTCGAGCCGCCCGACCGCCTCATCGAGTCCTCCACGGGCGACTTCGTCCTGAATGCTTTGCGCGAGAGCCTGCAATGAAAGCCCGACGGCGAAAAGGTCCTGGATGATGGCGTCGTGGAGATCCCTGGCGATGCGCTCGCGGTCCTCCACAACGGCGACTCTTCTGAGTCGTCGCTGGAGGCGGGCGGTGGAGATCGCAGATCCCGCGATGACAGCCAGGGCTTCGACCAGCGCCTCATCATCGAGGGTGAATCCCCGCGGCTTCTCGGTCAGATAGAGGTTTCCAAACACGGAATCGCCGATCTTGATGGGAACACCTAGGAACGTCTCCATCGACGGATGATGATCGGGGAATCCGACGTAATCGGGATGGTCGGAGAGTTTGTCCACCCGGACCGTCTTCGCAACGCGGGTGATGGTGCCGAGAACCCCGCGGCCGCGGGGAGGGTCACCCATCCGGGCAGTGAGGTCGGGGTCAATTCCCACGTGGAGGAACTGAATGAGCGTGCCGTGCTCGCCGATGACCCCCAGCGCACCGTACGTGGCCCCCGTCAGATCCATCGCAGTCTCGACGGTAGTCCACAGGACGGCGGTCAGATCGGTCTGCCCGGCGACCGCGGCTGCACCCTCTACCATTTGGGCGAGTCTGCTCGCTGGGAGCGTTGCGTCGACCATGGCGTGAGGATATCCCGAAACACGCGTTCTTCCGAACTCGGGACCTTGGTCGGTGCAGTCGGGGAACAAGTACCAGGGTCGAAAGTCCCATTCCGATTAGCCTGGAGTCCAGGAGTAACACTTTGCGCATAGTGGTTGTCGATGATCACGAGATCGTTCGTCAAGGTTTGAAAGCTCTCCTCGAGGCCGAGGAGGATTTCGAGGTGGTCGGCGAAGCAGGATCCGTGGCCGAGGCGGTACGGAGAGTGGGCTATGCATCGCCTGAGGTCGTGGTGATGGACGTCCGCCTGCCGGATGGCTCGGGTGTCGAAGCCTGCCGGGAGATCCGCTCCCGCTGGCCTGCCGTCAAGGTGTTGATGCTCACGTCGTATGCCGATGAGGAAGCCCTGATGTCGGCCATTGTCGCCGGCGCTTCCGGGTACGTGCTGAAACGCATCGACTCTCACGATCTCGTCAACAACATCCGCAAAGTGGCAGCGGGAGAATCTCTGCTCGACGGAGAGATGACGGATCGGCTTTTTCGCAAGCTTCGGGGGGACGAACCAGACGACCCCCTCCTTGCCCGCCTCACGCCGCAAGAACGCAAGATCCTGGATCACATCGCGGATGGCCTTACCAATCGGGAGATTTCCGAGCAGATGTTCCTCGCAGAGAAGACGGTGAAGAACTACGTCTCCAATCTCCTCGCCAAACTCGAGATGAGCCGGCGCAGCGAGGCCGCCGCCTACGCCGCCCGATTGGCCGCCCGTCGCGAGCAGGAGTACCCGCCCGAGGCGTGGGTCGGGAAGTGACCGGCCGGTGCCTCGCCCCGATTACCCTCACAGATATGTGCAGCTAAGTGCCGAGGATGGCCTTGAGCTGGATCTCAGGCAGACATGGCTGAAGGGAGCATGAAGTGCGTGTCCTGGACCTCATGACAACCGAAGTGGTGACGGTAACGCCCGGCATGAGCCTCAAGGAGGCAGCCCGCACGATGACCGATGTTGGCGTGAGTGGCCTGCCGGTCCTCGACGAGGATGGGAAAATCATCGGCATCATCACCGAGGCCGACTTCCTCGCACGGGAGGCCGGCCGGTCAGAACCACGCCGGCGTCGCCTGCTCGATGCTCTTTTCAATGAACCGCAGGTCGCTGAGGCTGAGACGGTCGAACAGGCGATGACGCTCGATCCCTTCGTCATCTATCCGGAAGCCAGCTTGACCGAGGCTGCTCGGGTGATGGTCAATCACGGGGTGAAGCGACTTCCGGTAGTTGACTCGGAGGGGAGACTGCGCGGGGTGATCAGCCGGGCCGACGTTGTTGCCGCATTCGCGCGGCCGGACGATGTGATCGAGGACGAGATCCGTGAGGATGTCATTCGCCGTATCCTCTTCCTCGAAGACGGCGTTGTCGACGTCACGGTCGCCGACGGAATCGTCACGCTGCAGGGGACGCTGCCGACCAAGAGCGATACGCGTCTCCTGGAGGAACTGACACGCCGTCTCGATGGAGTCGTTCGCCTCGAAAGCGAACTCGACTTCGAGGTCGACGACCAGCGATCGGTTCAGTAGGCCCCCACATATTTCGGGAACGGTTACGATTCCCCGATCGACACCGAGGGGATCTATGGCCAGGGCGCGTGGAAAGCGGCTCCTGCAAGAGCGAGAGCAAAAAGCAGCGGAACAAGCGGCGCGCAAGCAGGCTGCAGATCGTCGCCGGATGATGATCGTGGCGGTGGCGGCGGTTGGTCTGCTGGGAGTTGGTGCTGCCTGGATACTCTTCGCCCCTGAGCCACCCTGGACTACCTTCGATAGCCTTGGCAACGATCACCTGGCTACGGTCGACCAGGCCCACATCCCCTACAACAGCTCGCCTCCATCGTCCGGACCACACCTTGGCAACCTGGTCGCCTGGCAGGAATACGACCAGCAGGTCCCGCCGGAAGCCTATGTGCACAACCTCGAAGACGGAGGAGTCGCACTGACCTACAACTGCCCGGATGGCTGCGAGGATTTGACGGCCATGCTGCGTTCAGTTCTGGCCGATTATGAGGGCGACAACGTGCTGATGTTCCCCTACGCCGAGATCGTCGACGCCGACGGAGTCTCCCGGGTCGGCGCCGCGGTAGCGTGGGGCCGTGCCTACTACTTCGACGATGCCTCCGATCCCGGAACCGAGAAGGACCTCCGCAACTTCATCGACTCGTTCGAAGGAATCAACAACCACGTCGGTGCCTGATCCGGAAGCGGTGACGCTGCACGGAGCAGGAGGTGACCTCGCCGCCCTCAGGTGGCCCGGCAAAATCGGAACCGGCCTCCTGCTCGCTCACGCCACCGGTTTCTGCAAAGAGGTGTGGAGTCCGGTCGTCGAGCACCTCCGACACAACCTCGATAACGCGATCGTTGCCTGGGATGCCCGGGCCCACGGACGATCGGATCCGGGTCAGCCACCGTTCGACTGGTGGGATTTCGCCGGCGATGCACTGGCGGTGGCAGACGGTTTCGAGGCGGAGAGCCTCGTCGGCATAGGCCACTCAATGGGCGGCGCCTCGCTGGCCATGGCGGAGATCCAGCGCCCAGGAACGTTCGACCGTCTCATCCTCATCGAGCCGATCATGTTCCCCCCTCCGTTTGGCCGATTCGACAATCCGCTCGTCGAGGCTGCCCTACGGAGACGCAACGCCTTTCCTTCGCCAGACGACGCGTTTCAGAACTTCGCAGAAAAGCACGTGTTCAGGCAGTGGGACGAACGCGCTTTGAAGGCGTATGTCTCCGGTGGTCTCTTAGCGCAGGAGGGTCAATGGGTGCTGCGTTGTCGGCCCGAGCACGAGGCAGACGTCTATCGCGGGGGCGGCGCACACGGTGCGTATCAGAGGCTTGGAGAGATCGAGGTTCCCGTCCTGTTGCTCGCCGGCGAGTTCTCGACCACGCACATCCGCCCCCTCGTGGACGATCTGGTCTCTCGAATGCCGCAAGCCTCGGCGACTGTCGTGTCCGGCGCCGGTCATTTCCTCCCGATGGAGCAGCCGGCCAGGGTGGCCGATCTCATCGCACAGTTCATTGTGGACGGTGCGCCTGGATGATCGGGTTCTCGTGGTGCCGGAACGAACGTAGAATCTTTGGACTGTGTTGATTCCCGAACCGATTCTCGCCGAACTGGAAGCCGCGCTGGACGATGGCGATGCCTCGTGGACTGTCGCGTCTGTCGATTTCGATATCGACCCGCTCGTGTTCGTGAGAGCTGCTCACCATCTCGTCGGGCTGGCGGTCTACTTCGGCCGGCCCGGCGGTGTCGAGGTGGGTGCCGTTGGATCGGCGTGGGAGGCAGGCGCTTCATCGGGAGAAGGCAGATTGCGGCGACTGGCCCCGCAACTACCCGACCTCCCCGGCGCCAGATTCGTGCTGGGGTACTCGTTCGAAGCGGACGGCCCCCACAGCGAGGAGTGGCAACGGTTCGGTCCGACCCGGCTCGTGCTCCCGGCGGCCACTGTTGTGCGGGAAGGTGAATCGACGAAGCTCATCGTCGCCGTGCAAGACGGTGACTCGTCCGGGGTGTTCGCTCTTTTGCGGAGTCTCCGACGACCTGTTCCGATGTCCCGTCGCCATGCCGCCGACCGGACCATCGAATCGGTCCCGGCTCCCGGTGAGTGGGTGGAGGCGGTCGAGGAAGCTCTGGCCGCGATCCAGGCAGGTGCCGTCGAGAAAGTGGTGCTCGCCCGGTCCGTACTGGTCACCTCAGATGTGACGGCGGATCCGTTTGATCTCGCGGCCAGGCTCCGCCTGGGATATCCGGGGTGCTTCGCCTACGCGTGGGAGGCCGGAGATGACGCGTTTGTGGGCGCCTCGCCGGAGCTGCTGGCATCCGTGCGTGATTCACTGGTGACCTCGGAGCCGTTGGCCGGAACGACCTCACGCGGCGCAGGTGAGGACGAAGACCGGGCACTGGGGGAGGCGCTGATGGCGAGCGCCAAAAACCGGCTCGAGCACCGGATCGTGATCGACGACATTGCGACCAGGCTACGCCCATTGATGTCGGATCTCTCGGTTCCGACCACACCGATGCTGCGCCGGATGGCCAACGTGCAGCACCTGTCAACGCGCATCCAGGGCGGCCTGCGATCGGATCTGGGCATTCTCGACGTCGTCGAAACCATGCATCCGACGCCTGCCGTCGGCGGGTCACCGAAGGACGAAGCGGTCGCCATGATCGGCAAGCTGGAGCGGATCGATCGAGGCTGGTATTCAGGCGGCATCGGCTGGATCGATTCGGACGGAGACGGCGAAGTCGCAGTGGCATTGCGATGTGCTCTCGTGCGAGGGGCGACCGCCCGGATGTTTGCCGGCGCCGGCATAGTGGCAGGTTCGGACCCCCAGTCAGAGCTCGAAGAAACGCGACTCAAGTTCGGCCCGATGCTCTCTCTCCTCACTGAGGCGTGAAACCCGGCCGACCCCGTCGGCGTACGCCTCAGGCGCTATCCGCAACCTTCTTCCACATCGAGCGGATGAGGTCGGCGCTCTCGGTCCGGTCTGTCTGCACCTCGATGACACGGGCAGTGGAGGCAGGTGTGGCGATCGATGCTCCGAGTTCGCCGGACGTCTGCGGAATCTGATGGTCGAGGCCGAAGGCGTCCGCGATCTTGCCGAAGTCGAGGCCGTGCGGTGTGCCGAGGTGCCGCTCGAAGTACTCGGTGAACTCGGCTTGCGGCAAGAGATTGAAAATTCCGCCGCCGTTGTTGTTGGCCAACAGCACCGTGAGGGGAACGTTCATCCGGACGATGGTGGCCAGCGCGGTGAGATCGTGGAGGAAGGAGATGTCGCCGAGATACACGTAGGTCGGTCGACCCGATCCAACCGCCGCTCCAAGTGCAGACGAGAGCAGGCCGTCGATGCCGTTCGCTCCCCGGTTGCCGTAGATCGAAATGTCGCGTTCGACCGTTCGGAAATAGGCATCGAGGACCCTGATCGGCATCGATGAAGCGACGAAGAGGGCGGACCCGTCGGGCAGATGATCGTGGAGCGCTCGCCCGATCGCAGGCTCGGAAGGAAACGGGACGTCGAGTTGCATATCGATCGAGGCTTCGGCATGGCGCCACTGCTCGACCCAGGCTTCCGTTCCCGGTTCATTCATGCGCGCCGCCAGGACGGTTGCCGCGGTGGCGGAGTCGCTGCGAATCAGTTGTGCCGCAGATGCTCCCGGATCACGCCACCCTGCCTCATCGAACAGCACCTGTTCGATGTCCGCCTGGTCGGCCATCCATGTGGTCAGCGCCTTCGACGTTGGCGGCGCCCCGAACCTGATGATGAAATCCGGCCTCAATTGGCCGTCCAGGTCGCCCCGTCTGGCGAGCCAATCACCGGTCGTGATCACGTTGGCGAGATGGTGGGAACCGGCCCGGAGCCCGGACAGCGGGTCGGCGATCACGGGTAGCCGCGCCTTCATGGCCAGATCTGCGGCGGGTTTCGCGAAAGCCGGATCATCATTGGGCCCGGCGATGATCATCGTCCGGCCGGACTGGATCGATCGGAAAATCTGCTCGACTAACTCCGCACTCGGCGCCACCGGCGGTGCCGGAGAAAACGACGGCATTCGCGGCGGAGGGAGATCCGACGGAACCTCGCCGGGAATGTGCACGGGAGCCAGCGGTTCACGGAACGGGAGATTCAAGTGGACCGGTCCCATCGGGACTTCCAGGGCGGCCGACCAGACCCGGCCGGCCAGCGCCGTGTAAGCGGCGATGATTTCCCGGCGTGCTTCGGGGATGGGCGCCTCGTACGACCACTTGACGGCCCGGCCGTACATTCCGTGCTGGTCGATCGTTTGCGGGGCGCCGACGTCGCGTGTTTCCGGCGGGCGGTCGGCCGTCATCACAATGAGGGGTATGCGGGCGTTGCGGCCCTCGACGATGGCCGGCAAGTACTCAGCAGCGGCGGTGCCGGAGGTGCAGACCAACGCTACCGGCCGCTGTGTAACCCTGGCCATTCCCAGTGCGAAAAAAGCCGCCGAGCGTTCATCGTGATGAGACGAATCCTCGATTCCCTCATGATCGGCGAACGCGTATGCCAGCGGGGTGTTCCGCGACCCCGGCGTTATCGCCACGTGCTGGAGGCCGAGTTGGACCAGGGCTTCGACGAAAGGCACAGTGGCTGCATAGTTGCGGTTGGAAGTGCGCATCAGGACGGCCAGACTACCCCCGGTGGAGACATTGGCGTTCGAGAACGGGATGGTGAACGTCCGGCGCTTTGGTGCCGGACCGGCCCCGATCGTCGCATTGCACGGCTTTTCCCAGCACGGCGGATCCTTCGAGGAACTCGCCACCTTCGTCGGCCCGCTCATTGCCCCCGATTTGCCGGGTCATGGACTAACCATCGCAGATCCGGTCTCGCTGAGCGCCGCAGAATCCGCAATCGCGGCCGTTATCGAAGCAACCGGCTCCCCCAAACTAGTTGTCGGCTACTCACAGGGTGGTCGGGTTGCACTCCACCTGGCGCTCACCCGACCCGAACTCATCAGCCGCCTGGTGCTCGTCTCCACGTCGCCCGGCGTGGCTGATCGCGATGAAAGAGAGGCGAGGCGCCTGGCCGACGACGAGCTGGCCGCACTGATCGAACGCGTCGGTCTGGCGACCTTCCTCACCGAGTGGCTGGACCTCCCCATGTTCGCCGGCCTTCGCCGGAGGTCCACCTGGTGGCAGGAACTCGATCGAGCGCGACGCATGGAGAACACCGCGGCGGGACTGGCTGCGGCGCTGCGCGGGATGGGGCAGGGGGTGCAGGACTACGTCGGGGAGGCGATCGCCGGCATCGAACTGCCTGTGCTGTTCATCGCCGGGGAAAACGATGCCCGCTACTGCGAGGCGGCGAACCGGATGGCCGCCACCGTGCAAGACGGTCGGTTCGAGGTCATCGCCGGCGCCGGGCATAGCCTCATCGGCGAGGTTCCGGCAGCCGTCGGTGCCCTGGTCCGAAAGTTCTTGAGAAACCCTCCCGGGCCGGTCTGATCCGGCTCAAGTACCAACGATGGTGTGCAGGACTCCTGAATGCACGTCGTATACGTGACCGGTGACCGTCAACGCAGCCGGCACCATTGGCGAGGTCCGCAGGCGTTCGACGTCGGTGCGAACGCTGATCTCGGGGTCCGGAGCGGGGTAGAGGGTGCTGTAGCGGTCCGTCCCCAGTTGCTCGGTGAGTGCCGCTCTTGCCTCGTCGCCGGCAATCTTCTGCATCCCGCAATCCGTGTGATGTATTACGGCCAGGCTCAGCACCGGCTCACGGCCGGCAAGTCTTCCCATCAAGAACCAGAGTACGGCAAGTTCGGCTTCGACCGATTCCGTGACCCTCCCGCCTACGGTGCGCATGATGAGGGCGTCGCCGACGTCGAGGCCGAAGAAATGCACCGGGGAGGTGCGGGGGTCGATGCAGCTCAGAATCGCGACGGGCAGGTTCGCTTTGATGGGCAGATCGCCCTTGTCGAACTTCTCCGCCCACTGCTCGTTGCGGGCGATGAGATGTTCCAGATCCGAAGCCAACGCAGTTCCTCCCGGTGGTTTCGACGCCACACTAAAGCAGGCAGGAGGTGTATGCCTAGGCCGTTCCTACAGCTGCCCCGGCTGCCAGCACCAGACCGACCAGGAGGTGCAAGCGGGCGGTGCCTTTGAGCACACGGATGAGGGCGGGGCCTTCCGTTCTGGTGTACACCGTCCTGACCAGGGCGGCGCTGAACGGCGCCAGGAAGACCGCCAGCATGGTCGGGGCGGCGGTCCATCCGGCCAAACCGAACAATGCGATGGCAACGAACGATCCGAACACCAGCAGGGCAAACAGGGTCCTCGTGCGGGCCCGCCCGAGAATCACGGCCAGCGTCCGTTTGCCGGTTGCTTCATCCGTCTCGATGTCTCGCACGTTGTTGGCGACGAGGATGGCGGTGACGAGAAAGCCGATCGGGATGGCGAGCAACCAGGCGTCGAGCGGAGCGGTCCGATCGTGGACGTAGCGACTTCCGACGGTGGCGACGAGTCCGAAGAACACGAACACGAACACCTCACCCAGGCCCCGGTACCCGTAGGGTCGTGGGCCACCAACGTATCCGATGGTGGCCAGGATCGAAAGGAGGCCGACCAGAGCGATGACCCACCCCGCCTCGATGATCAGATAGACGCCGGCCGCCGAGGCCACGACAAAGGCCGCCACGGTTGCCGAAAGCATCGCTCGCTCGGAGATGATCCCGGTGGCGACCATCCGCTGCGGACCGATGCGCTGGTCGGTGTCGGCCCCTTTGCGGGCGTCGGAAAGATCGTTGGTGAAGTTGGCTGCCACTTGAATTGCCAGAGCCCCCAGCATGGCGGCGAAGAACGGTCCCCAGCGGAACGCTCCATCGCCGGCCGCCAGGCCGGCTCCCACCAGCACCGGGGTGGCCGCGGCAGGGAGGGTGTGGGGCCGCCCGGCTTGCCACCACGCTCGACGCCGATCCATCAGAAGTGTCTTGGGAACTTCGAGTAGTCCGGGTTCCGCTTCTCGAGGAAGGCGTCCCGACCCTCGCGTGCTTCGGTGGTGCCGTACGCCAGCCGGGTTGCTTCACCGGCAAACAGTTGCTGGCCGACGAGACCGTCATCCGGCAGGTTGAAGGCATATTTCAACATCATGATGGCGGTCGGGCTCTTGGCGTTGATCTCCTCCGCCCATTCGAGTGCGACTTGTTCGAGTTGCGCATGGGGCACCGAGGCATTCGCCATGCCCATGGCCACGGCTTCGTCGGCCGAGTAGTCCCGCCCGAGGAAAAAGATCTCGCGAGCCCGTTTCTGTCCGACCTGGCGGGCGAGGTAGGCAGAGCCGAACCCGGCGTCGAAGGAAGCGACATCCGCGTCGGTTTGTTTGAAGACGGCGTGTTCGCGACTGGCGATCGTCAGGTCGCACACCACGTGCAGCGAATGGCCACCACCAACCGCCCATCCCGGAACTACTGCGATCACCACCTTCGGCATGAAGCGGATCAGCCGCTGTATTTCGAGGATGTGCAATCGGCCCGGACCCGTTGAACCGTCTTCGTATTGGTAGCCGTCCTTGCCGCGGATACGCTGGTCGCCGCCCGAGCAGAAGGCCCATCCGCCGTCCTTGGACGATGGGCCGTTGCCAGTCAGCAGGATCGTTCCGACTTCCTGTGTCATCCGGGCATACTCAAATGCCCGGTGGAGCTCATCGACCGTCTGCGGCCGGAACGCATTGCGCACCTCGGCTCGATCAAAGGCAATGCGGACCGTCCCGCCCTCCAGGGTCCGGTGGAGGGTGATGTCTGAGAATTCGAGCTTTGGCACCTGTGCCCAAACTGAAGTGTCGAACAGTTCTGAAACCATGGTTGGTCATCTCCTCGCCAAGCGCCGATACTCTACGTCTTCATGCAGCAATACGCCGATTGGCTCATGCAAGCAGCGGAGCGAGCCCCGGATGACCCGTTCCTGATCACGCCTGCCCAAACCTATTCGTTCGGTGAGGTTGAGGGCCGGGTATGCCGCGCCGTTGGAGCGTTGAGGGATTCCGGCGTTCAACGTGGCGATGTGGTCGCCGTGTGGGGAGAGAACGATCTCGACACGGTGGTGGCGATGCTGGCCGTACCGCGGGCAGGTGCGCTGGTCTTGCCGTTGAATACTCGCCTGGTTGAAGAAGAGGTCGAACCTCTCATCCGGCGCGCCGGCGCCACGATGGTGTTGTCGTCGGTACATGCTCCCACGCTCGACCTGGAGACCCTTCCTCTGCACGGCCTGGCGGAAGGAAACATCGACCCCCGCTACGAAATGCCGCCCCACGATGGCTACATGGTCATGTTCACTTCCGGCACAACCGGGCAACCGAAGTGCGTGAAGCTCAGCCGGGGCAACTTCGAAGCCTCGGCGGCCGCCTCTGCCAAACACCTGGCGCATACCAGGGAGGATCGCTGGTTGACGGTGCTCCCGCTGTTTCACGTCGGAGGTTGGTCGATCATCGTCCGCTCCGCCCGGCAGGGGAGTGCCGTCGTACTCGAGCCGCGTTTCGAGTCGGCCAGGGCCGGATTGCTGATGAGAGAGGGCAGGGTGACCCTCGCCTCTCTGGTGGCCACCATGCTGGAGAGGATCCTCGATATCGAGCCGGGGCCATACTGGGGGGTGCGGGCGGTGCTGCTCGGCGGCGGTCCGGCCACCCAGGAGTTGCTCGATCGTTCCGCCCGTGCGCATCTGCCCGTGCTGCCCACCTACGGCATGACCGAGACGACCTCACAAATCGCCACCCTGCCGATTTCCGAAGGCCTCGAGCCGAGCCTCGCACTGCCACCCCTCGATTCGGTCGACCTGCGGGTGACCTCGGCAGCCGGCAACCGGCTGCGGCCCGGCCAGCCGGGGCATATCGAGATTCACGGGCCGATGGTCTCGGCCGGCTACGTCGGCGAGCCTGCTCATCTGCCGTCGGCGTGGCTCCGAACCGGCGATTTCGGCCGGCTCAACGATGAAGGACGGCTCACAGTCATGGGGAGGAGCGACGACCTCATCATCAGCGGGGGGGAGAACATCCATCCGGTCGAGGTCGAACACATCCTCCTCGATCATCCCGATGTGCGGGAAGCAGCGGTGGTCGGGCTGCCGGATCCGGAATGGGGAGAGATCCTGGTGGCTGCCGTGGTGGCCGACCCGGAGCAGGTGTCTGCCCGGAACCTCGAGGCGCTGGTTCGCCAGCATCTCGCCGGCTATAAGGTGCCGAGGAAGTGGCACTTCACCGACGAGTTGCCCCACAACTCGCTCGGCAAGGTGGCCAGGAGCGAGGTTGTCCGGGCGTTTATTGAGGATCGGCAGTCGACGTGAGCGACGATCTGGTCGTCAACGCGCAGATCGTCATCCCGAACGACGAGTTGAACTGGACGTTCACACCCTCCGGTGGACCAGGCGGCCAGCATGCCAATCGATCGAACACGCGGGCGGAACTGCGCTTCGACCTCGTCGCCACCGCTTCCATCGATGACGCACTCAAACAGCGGATGATCGAACGGCTCGAGCACCGGCTCGTCGGCGGAGCGCTGATCGTGGTCGCCGACGAGACTCGCTCACAATGGAGAAACCGTCAGCTTGCCAGACGGCGTCTCTCCGTCCTCCTCGGCGAATCCGCCCGGCCACCTGCGCCGGAGCGGCGCGCCACCAAACCATCCAAGGCGGCCAGGCGGCGGCGGCTCGAGTCAAAGCGGCGGAGGGCACAGACGAAACGGTTGCGCGGCAAACCCGACGTCGATTAGGGAAGTCCCTCGACCCTGCGGAGCTGCCCCATCAGGTATTCCAGGTGCTCCTTACCCAGGTGTGACCAGAGCCAGTAGCTGCAATCGAAGTCGGCGACCTTGACCGTCGCTTCAACGCCATACGAGTACGGTTCGGCAAACGTCCAGCCGATGCTGCCGTCGTCCCATTGGTAGGCAGCCGGAAGGCCGCTACCCCGGATGCTGGTCTGGAAGGTTCCCAACCCGATCACTCCGCGCCCGCAGTCCTCGCACGGTTCGCCGGAAGGCTCATGTCCGGGTCCTGATGGGAGATCCCAGGCGACCAGCATCTCACCCTCGTTGGCAGCTCGCCTGATGGAAGCCCCCTCCGCAGCACCAAGGTCGGCGAAATAGAGGAGGGGGCAACCGGCCGGTGCGCCGGCTTCGCCCTCCCATTCGAGGTAGGCGGCTTCCGGCAGGGCCGATCGGGGCAGCGGTGCCTCATCCCATGGGGGGGAGCCGAGAGCAACGACATCTGTCGGGGGCAGTTCGCTGAGCCACAGCGTTGGTTCTCCACGCAGGGTTTCCACGAAGCGCAGGTCTCTGGTCAGCGACAGCAGGTGCTCCTCGCCTAGGAACGACCAGACGTTGTATACGCATCCCTCACCGGCGATGAGCAGGTTCATCAGAATCGGAGCGCCGTCCAGGGCATCGACGCCCCCTTCGGGTCCAAACCCACCGATACTCCCGTCGGACCAGGTGAGGGAACCGGCAGCTGCGGAAGCTTCGTCGCCGATCGCTCGCAACCCCGTCCCGGCAATGCCGAACGCTCCCCGCCCGCAGTCGGAGCAGTAAGTACCCGTCGGCTCGCGCCCCGGGCCACCGTCGCGGTCCCAGGCGACTGCCCAGCCACCACCGAAGTTCGCCGAACGGATACGGCCGTCGGCTGTCACCGTGTTCACGTCGGCAGGAAAGAGCGCCGAGCACCATCCCCGGTTGTCTGCATTGCTCCATTGCTCGACCAGCACCGGGTCAACTGCGCCGGCGGCCAGCGACGAACCGAACCACGGGGCAGTTTCATCCGCCACGATCGGGGCGAGGGTGGTGGTCGGGCCGGGAGTTGTCGATGTGGTGGTCGGGGTCTCCGCCGGTGCGACCGTGGAGGTCGTCGGTGCAGTAGATCCGCACGCACCCGCCACCAGGCTCACCGCAACGATGGCTATCAGGCGCTTCATGTCGCCTCCCTCGGGTTCATCGTCATCCATAGCCGCCGGGATGGTTCCCCTGTTATTGCCACGTACGCGCTGAGACTACTCCGCGGATGACTGAGCGGGTTTTTATGCGTTGGCGCGATAAGACAGATAAGGTTTGACCGAGGTGGGCGGTATCCGAGGTCCCCTCTCCCTTAGCCTGGATCCACCGATTCGGTTGGCTGGTGGTGGTTTTGGGGGTTGAATCGGGGTCGGGTGGGCCGGATTG
>JARGFH010000053.1 GCA_029210695.1 Acidimicrobiia bacterium | reverse complement strand
AAGAAATCATTGCCAAAGTCAAACGAGGACGAGCCGCCCTCAACCAGATCACTGAATCCGCGACAGACCACTAGGTTTGATGGGGTCGTCCTTCGGGGCGGCCCCATCAAGCGGATGGCGGGAGGCGACGGGAACTGCTGGGATTGCTGGACCGTTTGATCCACATGCTCGAACCTCCTGTTGCCGCGCGGGCGGACCATTCAACGACGCCGCCTGATCCGCTCATCCATCGGGCTATCGGTATTGCCGGGATAACCGGGGTCGTCTACGCAACTCTTGTGCATGACGTGGGACCCGGGCTCGGCTGGTCGCTTCTCTTCCTGTCATTCGTCGGCTCCCTGATCTGGATGGTGAGCCGGCAGGCCGATCGACAAACCCTCTTGCTCCTGGGAGCTGCCGCCGTCCCGGCCGCCTTGTTGGCGGTGCGCGAGTTGCCCGCGCTTGTGGCACTCAACGTCGTGGCTTTCGTCTCGCTGGTCTCGATCGCGATGGGGTTGCGACGGCGACCCGGGTTGCATCGGTGGACCGTTTCAACGCTTCTCGAAGAGTTGACGGTCAACACGCTGGGCCCGCTCGTTGAAGCGCCGCGCTACCTGAAGGCCGGATTGCCGGAAGCCGGTGACACCACCCGTGCAGTACGGCACCGGGGAGGGTCGATCATCATCGGCCTCGGGCTCTCGGCCGTTCTGGTGTTGGTATTCGGCGGCTTGCTCGTCTCCGCAGATGCGGTGTTCGAGGGGTGGGCCGAGCGGCTATTCCAATGGACCGGGGAGCTGGCGGAACTAGCCGGTCGCCTGCTCTCCGCCGCCGTAGTTGCCTGGTTGGCCCTCGGCGCCATCGCCCGGTTTCGCCAGCCACGACTACCGAGAGCAGCAACTGCGGTCGAGATGAAGTTGCAGGCGCCCGTCGTTCTGATGCCTCTCTTGACGATGAATGTGATGTTCTCCGTTTTCGTTGCGATCCAGTTCGCCTACTTGTTCGGCGGAGCGGACACCGTGGCAAGAACCCGGCTCACCTATGCCGAGTACGCCCGCAGAGGGTTCTTCGAACTCGTAGCGGTGGCCGCCTTGATCGTTGGTGTGATCCTGCTCGCCGACTGGGCGTCCAGGCACCTCACCCGCCGCCGTCCAATCGTGGCTGCTTCGCAAATGCTGATCGCGCTTACGCTGGCGATCGGAACGGCGGCCGTGCGTCGCATGCTCTTGTACGTCGACGAGTTCGGCCTTTCCCAGCTACGCGTCTACACCACCACGTTCCTCATCTGGGTGGGCTTCGTGTTGATCTGGCTTGCCTTCACCGTGTTGAGAGGGAAAAGAGGACGCTTCGTGATCGGGACGGTCGCTTCAGCCTTCGTCCTGACGGTCGGCCTCAACCTGGCCCATCCGGCCGCGCTGATCGCAAACGTGAACCTCGACCGTTCTGTGGCGGGGAACGATCTCGACGTCGGCTACCTCGTCGACCTCGGACCGGGGGCAGTTCCGACATTGGAGGCTCGGGTCGCTTCTGTGCCGGACCCGATCGATCGTGCCCTGCTGCAAGGCCGGCTGGCGCAGCCAAGGGGTGAGAGCGACTGGCGGTCGTTGACCCTTGACGACCTGGCGGCGCGCACCGGCAGCTGAGCGCTCCTCACTGTTCTGGCGTCAGAGACGCGACAAAAAAGCGCGCTTTCCGACGCCAGAAGGATGGATGTTCGCTACCCGGCCGGCAGCCTCGCAACGGGCCGGCGGCCGCTGAGGATGAGACCCAGCGCGATGACGCCAGTCCCCACTACGTGAAAGAGCTCCAAAAACTCACCCGGGAAAATCACTGCCAGCAACGCGGCAAAGACCGGCATCAGGCTCATATACGGCCCGGCGCGCACAGCGCCGATCAGTTCAACTCCCTTGTTCCAGGCCAGGTAGGCCAGCACGGACGCAAAGAGACCGACGTAGACGATGGTCAGAATATGCCCCAGCGTCAGGTCAAAGCCACCCTGCCCCGCCAGTTCGCTCAGGTACAACACGAACAAAATCGGTATCCCGAGCACGGTGATGGCAAGCACAAACCCCAGCGGGCTCAGGTCGTCACGGCGATCTCGGAGGACCACCGAGTACACGGCCCATGCCACCACCGCCGCCAGGATCAACAGATCCCCGGACGAGAACGCGAACGACGCCAGCACATCGAGGTCGGCCCTGGTCAAAATGATCAAGACCCCCACGATCGAAGTGGCAATGCCGGCACCCTGCATTCCGGTGATCCGGTCACGATGCACAATGACCGCCACCACAGGGATGATCACCGGTGATGTGGCGACGAGGAGCGTGGCATTGATGGCAGTCGTGGTACCGAGACCGACGTACACAAGCACATGGAACAAAACCGTGCCCGTGACGGTGACGAGTGCAAACCAACCGGCGTTGTCTCGGATCTGACTCCGTTTGGCCCAGACCTCTTTGCCCGCCAGTGGAAGAAGGACGATCAGCGCGATGAGCCACCGGTAGAAACTGAGAGTGAGGGGAGGCAACGACGATGAGACGGCGCGGCCGACGATGAAGTTTCCGCCCCAGAAAGCGGCGGCAGCACTCAACAGAACGGAGGCGGGAAGACGCTTCACCGGGGAAGGGTAGCCAGCCGTCACCGTGGCAGTCCGGCACAGGCGGTGACCGACATCAGTCCTCGATCGGCCACATCTTCCTCATGAAGGCCACGAGATCGGCAACGATCGCGTTGTCCGCAGGAGCGGGAAGAAACAGCAGCCCTTCGTCCGCCCTGAGGACCGACTTCGGAGCGATCCGCTGCAACCTGACCTCCTGGCTGGTCGACAGATCGACCTGTCCGAGACGTACCTCCCGACGCAGCTTCACGATCTCCGTCAAGCCAACTCGCACCGCCTCCGACCGTAGCCTGGCGATTTCGATCAACGCGGTGGCGGAATCCGGAAGCGGCCCGTAGCGATCCACCCACTCGGCGGTCACGTCGTCGACATCGGCATAGGTCTTGGCCGCCGCCAACCGCCGGTACGCCTCGATGCGAGCCAGCTGGTCCTCGATGTAGTCGTCCGGTAGGTGGGCATTGACCGGGAGATCGATCCTGATCTCCGACTCGCCGGCCTTGTCGACAGGCTTCCCCTCCAACTCCCCCACCGCCTCGGCCACCAATTGGGTGTACAGGTCGAACCCGACCGCGCTGATGTGGCCCGACTGCACCTCTCCGAGCATGGATCCTGCTCCCCTGATCTCGAGGTCGCGAAGGGCGAGGTGGAAGCCGCTGCCGAGGTCGGAGTGCTCGCCGATCGCTTCGAGGCGCCGGTAGGCGTCTTCCGACAGTGATTGCTCTTGGGGATGAAACAGATAGGCGTAGGCGCGCTGACTGGAACGACCAACCCGTCCACGCAGTTGATACAACTGAGCAAGGCCGAGCAAGTCGGCCCGTTCGACGATGAGTGTGTTGACCTGGGGCAGGTCGAGACCGGACTCGATGATCGTCGTGGCGACCAGAACGTCGAAGTTGCCATTCCAGAAGTCGAGCATCACCTGCTCCAGCCGTCCTTCCGACATCTGACCGTGAGCGACTGCACAGCGGGCGTTCGGCACGAGTTGCTGGAGTCGGGCGACTGCCCGGTCGATCGACTGCACCCGGTTGTGAACGTAAAAGACCTGGCCCTCTCGCAACATCTCGCGGCGAATGGCCGCCGAGACCGCCTGCTCATCGAACGGTCCGACATAGGTGAGAATCGGGTGCCGATCCTCGGGCGCAGTCCGAATATGACTCACATCCCTGATTCCCGTGAGGGCCATCTCCAAAGTGCGGGGAATCGGGGTGGCGGTGAGGGTCAGCACGTCGACTCCAACCCGAAACCGTTTGATCTGGTCTTTCGCCTTCACCCCGAATCGTTGCTCCTCGTCGATGATCAGCAGTCCGAGGTTCTTGAACTGGATGTCCTGCGAGAGCAGTCGGTGGGTAGCGATCACGACGTCCACCTCGCCGGTGGCCAGCTTGGCGACCACGTCACGCTGCTGGCGGGCGGTGAGAAATCGACTGAGCATCTCCACCCTGGTCGGATACGGATTGAAGCGTTCGGAGAACACCTGGAAGTGTTGTTGAGCGAGGAGTGTCGTCGGGCACAGGATCGCCACCTGCCTGCCGTCCATGACCGCCTTGAAGGCGGCCCGGATACCGACCTCGGTCTTGCCGAAGCCGACGTCCCCGAAGATGAGGCGGTCCATCGGCCCATCGTCTTCCATGTCGACCTTGACGTCGTTGATGGCGCTGAGCTGATCGGTGGTTTCCTCAAAAGGGAACGACGCCTCCATCTCGCGCTGCCAGGGTGTGTCCGGCGCATATCCGTGACCTGTGGCGAGCGCCCGTGCCCGGTGCAGGGCCACGACCTGTTCGGCGACCGCCGCCACCGCCTTGCGGATACGGCCTTTGGTCTTCGACCAGTCCGAGCCGCCCATCCGGGAGAGGCGTGGCGTCTCACCACCTGTGTATTTCTTCACGGCCGCCAGTTGGTCGGTCGGTACGTAGAGCTTGTCTTCTGCCGCGTATGCGACGACGAGGTAATCGCGCTCGATGCCGGCAATAGAGCGAGTGGCCAGCCCCTCGAATCGTCCGATGCCGTGCCGGAAGTGCACGACGTAGTCGCCTTCGGACAGATCGCGGTACCGGGCCCCATCGGTTTCTTCCCGGCGTGGCGCCACCCGTCGATGAGCGCGCCGGCGGCCCGCAATCGAGTGCTCACCGAGCACCGCCACCTTCAACCCGGGCAGCATGAAACCGTGGTGGATGCCAACTCCAATGGCAGCGGTTTCGATCCGCTCGAGCTGCGATCTCCTGGTCAAGTCCAGACCTGCTTCGCCAAGCAACCGGGCAACGCGATCCGCCGCCGCTTCACCGTCCATTGCGATCACCACGCTGATCCCGGCTGCAATCCATCGGTTGATGGCGATGGCTACCGATTCGGCGTCTCCCGGGGTGGCATCGAGCCCGCGCATTTCGAGCACGTTGTCCGTCGGACTCGCCGCCAGCGAAGGCGCCTCGAGCACGTCACGTCCGGCGAGGCCTTCGCTCAGGTCGAGATACAACGCCGGATGCTCACCTGCCGAGGGTGCTCCATGGCCCCACGTCGGAGCCAGTGCGGCCGCCATTTCTGCCTCTTCCTCGAGGAGATCGCGGCTTCGGTCGGCGGCGCGGACCGGATCGAACACAATCACCGGCGCGCCGACGGGAAGTTGGGTCAAAGCGGTCGCTTCAGGAGTAATCCACGGAAGCCATGATTCCATTCCCGCGAACAAGTGGCCTTCGCTCAGCCGCTCCCAGGTGGCAGCCGCCCACGGCTCCTGATGAACCAGAAGACGGGCCGCCTCCCTCGAGGCCGCATCGGGCCGAAGTTCCCTGGCCGGATAGGCGATCAGCCCTTTCGCAACATCGGTCGACCGTTGTGTGCTGATCGAGAAAGACCGGGCCGACTCCACCTCGTCTCCCCAGAACTCCAACCGGACCGGATCGCCCCCCTGGGCGGGGAAGACATCGATGATCCCACCGCGCACACCGAATTCCCCGCGGCTCTCCACGCGATCTGTGCGGTGGTATCCATATTCAGCCAGGCGTTGGATGAGGAGGTCAAAACCGGCCTCCTTCCCCGCCGCCGCGATCAACGGACGCACCGGCGAGGGACTTACCCGCTGGGTAATCCCCCGCACCGACGCAACGACGACCGTACCCGGCTCACCAACGGCCAGCAGATTCCTCGCCCGGGCTCTGGCCGCCATAGTCGTCACATTGGGTGAAACATGTTCGAACGGCAGCGTCTCCCAGGCCGGCAACAACACACCTTGGTCTGTGAACAATTCGAGGTCGTCGACGAGATCCTCAGCCTCCCGCTCGCCCGGAACGATGACCAGCAGCGGACCGTCCGCCTTTGCTGCCATACCGGCCGCTAGATACGCGCGCGCTCCCGGAGCGACGACCAGACGACCACTTGATTTCGGCAGAAGGTCGGCACGCCACCGATCGACGAGGGGAGCAAGTGGAGCAGGCATCGGAATCGATCATGCTAGTTGACTCTCGAAACGCCGAAACGGGAGGACAGTCGCTTCAATCCACAGACCACTAGGGTTCCGGGATGAGCAATTCATTACTCGGCGACGCCTTTGCGCACCACGGTTGGGCGACGCTGCGCTTGATCGATTCGTGTCTCCCCCTCAGCTCCAATCAACTCGGGACCGCAGTTCCGGGGACCTTCGGCTCGATCATCGACACGATCCGTCATCTCGTCGGCGCCGATTGCGCCTACCTGTATGCCCTGACCGGCGGGCGGGTCGCCATGATCGACGATGGGCAGCTGGAGCTTCCGGAGCTTCGCGGGGCGATGGAAGCCAACGCAGCCGCGTGGGTGTCGCTCCTTGCCCAGGACCTCGACCCGGATTCCGTCGTGGTCAGGCACCGTGACGACGGGTCCGAGGGTCACGCTCCGATGAGCATCCGGCTCGCCCAGGCCTTGCATCACGGGACCGATCATCGCAGCCAGGTTTGCACCGCACTGACGACCCTCGGCGTTGAGCCTCCGGCTATCGACGTCTGGGACTTCGCCGAGAGAGACGGCCGGCTTGTCGAGGTTCCACCCCCCTCTTGATCGCGCGAATCCCTCAGGTGTGAGGGCACAATCGCCGACAATTGCGGAATGCAGTCCGCCACACCAGGGACGAGACCGAGCGTGCGGCATCACCTCGCCCGCATCAGCGTATCGGAGACTCGTTGGGTCTTCCTTGCGCTCGTCGCTTTGGGCGCGGCTTCCATGTTCGAAGGGGATTGGGCAGACGGAGCAGGTGCCTCCGGCGTAGCGCTCGGCTTTGGCGCTGCATCTGTCGTCTTCCTTCGGAACGCTCGAGCGATCCCATCTCGCCGAGAGAGGGCCGCCTGGCAGCTGATCGGGTCCGGCCTGGGGTTGGGCTCAATTGGTGTTCTGGCGACGATCGGATGGAGTGTCGTTGCACCCCCTGTTCCGGCCTTCAGCGCAGTCGATCTGGCCTTTGTCACCTCCTATGTGCTCGTGTTGGCCGCCGTTGCACTACTCCCGCAAGCCTCCGGAGGTGGCCTGCAACGGGCGCGACTCCTCGTCGACGGTCTGATCGGCGCCATCGCCTTGACGTCGATCTTCTGGGTGACGTTCCTCTTCGACATGCTGAGCAATCTGGCAGGCACCGACGGATGGGAAGGCGCCGTTGGATCGGCGTATCCGATACTCGATGTGGCGGCGCTCATTGCCGTCGCAACCCTGTTCATGAGCCGCTCGAACATGCGCTTCGATGCCAGGTTGTTGCTCCTCGCAGTCGGCATCGCCTTTCAGTCGGCGGCTGATTTGGCTTTCCTCTTCACCGGACTCGGCAGTACGTTCGAGGAGTCGCAGCCGAACTACCTCCTACACATCATCCCGACGGTCGCCTATCTGGGCGCGGCCATCATGGTGCCCGTTCGCCCGAAAGCCCGTGAGTACGCCGACCAACAGCCTCAATGGTGGACGTCTGTGATCCCCTACGCGCTGGTCATCGCACTCTCGGTCGTCCTGCTCATCAGTCTCGAAACCGGGGGGTTCGATGCGGATAGCCGCCTCCTTGCCTATTCGGTCCTGACGGTCATCGGCCTCGTGGTCATTCGTCAGACTGCAGCCATCCGGGAGAACCGGAGTCTCGTCGAACAGGAGCGCCGGGCGCTGGTGTCGTCGATTTCGCATGAGCTTCGTACTCCTCTGACCGCCGTGGTCGGCTTCCTCGACCTCGTCCGGTCGGAGACGACCGACGAAGACGAACAAACCGAACTCTTGAGCATCGCATACGAGCAAACACGCCATGTGGCCAGGATCGTCTCCGATCTCGTGGCGCTGGCCCGGGACAGTGTTGCCGGTCTCCAACTCCACGACAGCATGGCCGACGTTGGGGAGTTGATCGATCTGACGACGCACACCATCTCCGACGGTCACGAGCCGCGCACCATCATCTCCGCCGAGGTGGACGTGAATCTTCGAGCCCTCGTCGATCGAGACAGACTCCAGCAAATCATCGAGAACCTGGTCGGCAACGCGGTCCGCTACGGCGGGGGCATGTGCCTCGTCGTCGCACGTGCCGAACACGATACTCTCCACATCGAGGTTCACGACACCGGTGCCGGCGTACCGACGAAGTATGAGTACGTCATTTGGGACCGCTTCGAGCGCGGGTCGCGCCGACTCGACGCAACAACGCCGGGATCAGGCATCGGGCTGGCCATCGTGAAGATGATCGCGCAAGCGTACGGGGGTTCGGTCGGGTACCGCCGATCAGAACGCCTTGGTGGGGCATGCTTCTTCATTGAGCTTCCCGGCCGGGTCGTGGGCGCCTCCCCGACCCAGCTGAACAGGCGGGCATCGTCTATTGCCGGATAATCCGGATTCGCCCTCGGCAACCTCGTCCTAGGCTTTCCCATTCATGGCCAATCCGACGATCCTTCCATCGCCCTGGAGCGTGCTGCGCGACGGCCTGCGGCTCATTGCGCGCTTCGTGAGGACGCATCCATGGGCTTTCGGCCTGGCGGTGTTCGGCGCCGCCCTGTATGCGGCAGCCATCGTCGCCTCCGCTCAGGTGGTGGGATGGCTGACCGATCAGGTGATCATCCCGGTCCTCACCAAGGGCGCAGATTTCCGGGCGAAGGTGTGGTTGGCCGTCGCAGCCCTCGTCGGCGTTTCACTCTGGAAAGCATCCGGAATCGTTCTGAGGCGCACAGCTGCCGGCTGGCTGCAGTTCCGGACCCGCCAGGACGTCCGCAACCGTCTGCTGGATCACCAACTGGACCTCGAACTCGCCTGGTTCTCACAGCAGTCGATCGGCGACCTGCTGGCAGTGGCCGATTCGGATACCGACCGCGGAACCGGCGTGCTGGCGCCGCTCCCCTACGCGACCGGTGTGATGCTGCTCCTGTTCGGTTCTGTGGCGATGGTCGCCTCGATCGACCTGTGGCTCGGCTTCTGGTCGCTGGTCGGCCTGGTCGTCATCGTGGCGGTCGACGTCAAAGGCGCCTGGACCGTCTATCCCCTCTGGGAAGAAGTCCAGGAACAGCGCGGACGTTTGTGGTCACTCGCCCACGAAACCTTCGATGGGGCGCTGACGATCAAATCACTCGGCCGCGAAGCGAAGGTGTCGGATCGGTTCGGCGTCACTTCCGACGGTGTGCGCGACGGCATCATCGACGTGAACACCCGATGGGTGTCGTATCAAGCACTCATCAGAGCGCTTCCTCCCGCACTGATTCTGGTGCTCATCTACGCAGGCGCGGCCCGCATCCGTGCTGGAGCGATCACGGCAGGCGACCTCGTCACCGTCACCTACTTGCTCTCGCTGCTCGCCTTTCCCGTCCAGCTGATCGGATTCGTTCTCTTCGACCTATCTGCCAGCATCGCCGGCTGGCAACGCGTTCAGCGCGTCTTCGAAGCCGACCAATTCATGGGCTACGGGGCCAACTCTGCTCAGGAACCCGGCCGGGCGGCCTCTGTCGACGGGCGCGGCGTCAATTTCGAATACCGGCCGGAAGAACCAGTACTGGTCGGCGTCGAGATGGACCTGGCCGCCGGCACGACGCTGGCCGTCGTCGGGCCGACCGGTTCCGGCAAGTCAACACTTGCACTGCTCCTGGCGAGACTATGGGACCCGGCCGACGGGGCTATCCATATCGACGAACGGGATCTACGTTCATTCGCCCGGTCGGAACTGCCGCGCGAGGTGGCCTATGTGTCGCAAGAGGCGTTTCTCTTCGACGACACCGTCACCGGCAACATCACACTCGGTGAAAGTTTCACCGACGACGAAGTGACTGCAGCCTCCCGCCTGGCCGGAGCCGACCTGTTCGTCTCCGAGTTGCCGAACGGCTATGCGACCCGCCTCGGCGAGCGCGGCACCTCGCTCTCCGGCGGGCAGCGGCAGCGCATTGCTCTGGCCCGTGCGTTGATCAGGCAGCCTCGACTCATGATCCTCGACGACGCTACTTCGGCCGTCGACCCTTCGGTGGAGGCCGAAATCCTGCGCTCGCTGAAGACAGCCGACCTGCCTTCCACGATTGTCATGGTCGCGTATCGCCCGGCCACGATTCGCCTCGCCGATGAGGTCATGTTTGTCGACGAGAAGACGGTCTCAGACCACGGAACCCACGAGCAACTCCTCAGCAGGTCTCCCGGATATGCCGCCCTGGTCAGAGCCTACGAGGAGGACGCTCGACGCGTGGCTACCGATGACCGCCGGCCAATATCGACCGACGAAAGACGCGGATCGTGAAGGACGAACGAACCCTCAGGGTTCTGCGACAGGCCCTAAAGGAAGCGCCCGTTTTGCGGCGCGGGCTCGGGTTGACCGTGCTGATGGCGGCGGCCGGAACGGCCATTCAGATCATCGTCCCGATCGCCCTGCAACAGATCATCGACGACGAACTGCTGACTCCCATTGAGATCAACCTCAGCAGCGTGGGAGCCCGAGTGGCAATGGCGGCCGCCGCCCTCGTGCTCGGAACCTGGGTGGGGCGCGCCGCCCTGGTCCGACTGGTGAAGGCCTCCTCTACCGGCCTCTCCGACCTCCGCCAGTTGACCTTCGCTCACCTCATGAAACGCTCGGTCCTCCACGTCGACGCCGAGCGCCGTGGGTCCCTCGTCTCGAGGGTCACCACCGACATCGCAACCCTCCAAGGCTTCATGGATTGGGGAGGGGTCGGGTTGCTCACCTCCGGATCACAGGTCTTCCTGGCGCTGGGAGCGATGTACGTTTACGAGTGGCGAATAGCGCTTCTCGTGACGATCGGGATCCTTCTCTACGCGGTGCTCATGATCTGGTTCCAGCGCGTTCTCCAGCGCAGCTACGACCGGGTCCGGCGGCGGGTCGCCAACAGCCTGGCAGTCCTGTCCGAAGCGATCTCGGCCATTCCCGTGGTCCGCGCCTATGGAGTCGAGCGAGCCACACAGGACAGAGTGGCCGAGGTGCTCGAGGATCGATTCCAGTCTGAGTACAAGACGATGCGGTTCGGCAACATCCTGTTCAGTTCGGCCGAACTGTTCGCAGGCATCTTGATGGCCGCAGTTGTGGCAGCCGGCCTGGCGTTCGAGACGACACCCGGTCGCCTGCTGGCATTCCTGTTCCTGGTCAACCTCCTGACCGAACCGGTGCAAATGATGGTCGAGGTACTGGAGACCGCCCAATCGGCCGCATCGGGAATGCGACGGATCCTCGGTGAGATCCACTCGGAGGTGGAGATCCCCGATCCCGTTGATGGGCTGGCGCTACCGCCCGGAGCGCTCGACGTGCGCTTCACCGACGTTTCATTTCGATACGGTGAGGGCCCCGAAGTGCTCCGGGCGCTGAGCGCGAGGGTCCAGGCGGGGGCGCGTGTGGCCATCGTCGGCGAGACAGGATCGGGGAAGACGACCTTCGCCAAGCTGGCCGTGCGCCTGCTCGAGCCGACCTCCGGATCCATAGCAATCGGAGGAGTTGCACTCAATCGCATCTCGTTCGCCTCGCTCCGCCACCGGGTGGCGTTCGTACCTCAGGAGGGCTTCCTGTTCGAAGGAACAGTGGCGGACAACATCCGGTACGGGAAACCGGACGCAACGGACCGCGAGCTGCGCACGGCCTTCGTCGAGCTTGGGCTCGACGGTTGGCTCGACCGCCTCCCGGACGGCCTGGGCTCATCAGTCGGCGAACGGGGCAGCGACCTCTCGGCCGGTGAGCGGCAACTCGTGGCGCTGGTGCGGGCCTGGATCTCCGTGCCGGACGTTCTCGTGCTCGACGAAGCGACGTCGGCCGTCGATCCGGTGCTCGACGTTCAGCTACGCCGGGCGATGGAGCGTCTCACCCAGGGAAGAACGGCGATCACCATTGCCCACCGTCTCGCCACCGCAGAAGCAGCCGACGAGGTGCTGGTATTCGACCGGGGTCTACTGGTGGAGCGGGGCCGGCACCAGGATCTTCTCGCCGCCGGCGGCGTGTACGCCTCATTGCACGCCGATTGGGCGACCGGGACGATGAGCGCCGGGGGACAAATCCAGAGGTAGGGATCGGTGCTCGAGCGTTGGTCGGCCTACGCAGAGCGCCTCAACCCCCGGAGCGGGTCACTTCGATTCGCGTGATCCGACGGCGCCGCTTGCTCGCTACCTTGAGGGTGTGTCCGGCAACCAGGACTTCGTCACCGACTTCAGGAACCCGGCCGCACAGCGCGTAGACGAGGCCGGCAACAGTGTTCCACTCGCCATCCGGAAGGCTCTGTCCAATGAGATCAGCGAGATCCTCAACGGGAAGCGCGGCATCGACAGACCACCCTCCATCTCCGACCGTGATCACCCGATCGGGTTCCTCGCTCATCGATCCGAGCAGTTCCTCAGCGATGTCTTCAATGGTGAGGAGCCCGGCAGTGCCTCCGTACTCATCGACGACCACCGCCAGATGCATCCGGCTGGCCTGCATCTCCCGCAGCAGGTCCAGAACCCGCTTCGAGTCGGGAACGACCAGCGGGTCGGTGGCCAATGCGGAGACCTGGAGGAGGTCGCGCCTTGTCTCGGAAAGCCTCAGGAGGTCGCGCAGACCCACGATGCCGGTGATGTTCTCGGGTGACCCTGCGTAGACCGGAATCCGGCGATGTCCGGCTTCGAGAGCGATGGCGAGTGCGACGTCGACTGTCGCATCGGCGGGGACGGAGACGATGTCTGCGCGCGGAACCATGATGTCGTCGACGCGCCGGTCACCGAGCCTGAATGCTCGCTCGATGAGCACCTGATCCTCGGGAGTGATCTCCCCCTCCCGGGCGGCCCGGGAAGCCAATCGCCGGAGCTCATCCTCGGTAACAGTTGGCGACGTCGTTACACCTTTGCCGGGCATCTGGATATCGGCGAACCAAACCAGCGCCCGTAACAGCGGTCGGAAGAGGACTTCCAGCCATGCAAGCGGAGACGCCAGCATCAATGCCACACGATCGGCGTGCCGAACGGCGAAGGTCTTCGGAATCGCCTCTGCATACACGAACAGCAAGATGGTGAGCACGATCGAAGCGACCGTCACGCCGAGATTCCCGAACCATCGTTGGGCAAGGATTCCTGTGACCGTCGCCGCCCCGATCTGACTGAGTAGTGCCGTGAGCAGGACCGCATTCAAGACGCGCGGCAAATCGTCGAGGAGCGCCACGATTCGACGCGCACGCCGGTCACCTCCGGAGGCGAGGGAGGCGGCCCGCACCGGAGACATGCGGAGCAGGGCGGTTTCGCCTGCCGCCACAAAGGCCGCCAGCACGAACGCCACCACGAGCAAGCCGATGAGCCAACCGTTACCTTCCATGGCCCCAGTCAACCACGACATTCGTCCGTACGAGCGGAGCACACGACGGTTATCCAGACCAACGCCGCCAACGACTGCCGGTTAGCGGCCGCGCTCTGCGTTGGCCCGGAACGCATCGCGAACGAAGACGGCCAACCCCGAACGGTACTTGTCCCAATAGGCAGTGAAGCGGGCGTCGGTGGTGTACATCTCGCCCAGGCCGACATGCATCTCAGACGGGCATGGATAGAACCACCGGGTAATGTGCTGACGGTGTCGCTCCGCCAGATCCATGGCGGCCGCGCCCGTGGCAGCATCGCCACCGACCATGAGGGCGGCGAGTTCCTCGGCGATCGTATTGCCCTCCGCCAGCGCTTCCTTCCACTGCTCCTTGCCGTACGACTTGGTCCTTCGTTGCGACTCCTGGTATGCGTCGGTCCCGCCCCAGCGCTCCCGGGCTTCCTCAGCGTGTTCATCCGGATCGAAATCTCCAAACACCTCAAACAAATCTTCCTTACTCATCGTTGTCCCTTCATCGATTGCCTCGAGCGCCCTATCGATTGTGTCCACCATCTGGTGGAACCGGGCTGCCTGATCCACCATGAGTTGTCGCTGCCGAAGCAACGTTTCGCGACGATCGGGATCGGCGAGCGACCGGCGCACATCGTTGAGACCGAAACCAAGGGCGCGGAAGAACAAGATCTCCTGGAGACGTTCGAGGTCGGCATCGTCATACATCCGATATCCCGATGGGCTCCGCCCGGACGGATGCAGGACGCCGATCTCGTCGTAGTGGTGCAGCGTTCGCACCGTAATCCCCGTGGCCTTCGCGACTGCGCTCACCGTGTAGGTCACGGCCTCCACGATAGACCCTCACGTAACGTGAGGGTCAAGTCATTTGCCGGAGCGGGCGTAGGTCCCGGTGGCGTGCGAGACCCTGAGTTCGGCATCGTCACCTACCCACAAGTCCACAACGCCGTAGATCCTCGCTTGCCCGATGTGTAGCAGATCGGCCCTGGCGAAGAGATCTCCGCCCACCGCCGGGCGGAGAAACCGGATAGACAGGTCGCTAGTCACGACCATGGGCTCGAGACCGATCGCGCCGAAAACCGCAAAGTACAGCGCGGTGTCTGCAAGCGCGAACTGTGTCGGGCCCGAGATCAACCCTCCCGGGCGCAGGGTCGACGGGTCGTACGCCCAGCGGGCAATCGCGTGGCGTTCGCCCACCTCCACGCATTCGACACCGGAGGCCGCCGGGAACTGCTCGACCAGGAACCGATTGATGTCATCGCGGCTTGGAGTCATCCGCGCAGCAGACCCTCTGATCGAAACCACTCGGTTGTGCGGCGCAGGGTGTCGACGGCCGACCGGTATTCGAGTCCGAGTTCTCTCGTTGCCCTCGAGCCGTCGTAGATGTGTCCGTGCCGTAGAACCCGGACCATCTCGCGACAAAGGGGAGCTTGCCGCCGGCGCAATCGAGAGCCGATCTGGGCGATACCTCCTCCGATCGATGCCGCCGCGGCAGGCACAAACCGAAGGGAGAAGCTGCGATCGGTCACGCGCTCGAGCAACGACACAGCCGCCCGGGTGCTCATCGTGAATCCGCTCAGAATGTACCGCTCCCCTGCCACCCCTCGACGCAGCGCCAGCACATGCCCTTCCACACAATCATCGATATCAACGATGCTCACCGTCGCATCTACCAGGACTCGAAGATCACCATTGAGTACGTCGAGGATCAGCTTTCCGGTGCCGGTGGCGCGACCAGGCCCTTGCACGGACGACGGATTGACTGCAACAACCTCAACGGCGCCGGCTTCTGAGAAAGCCACCTGCTCCGCAAGAGCCTTCGATCGTTCGTAGTGCGACAACACGAAGCCGCGATGCATGCTGCGCTCGTTGGCGGCTTCACCCTGCTCCTCACCCAGAACGACCGCCGATGAGGTGTACACGAGACGGGGAATCCCGGCGGCGTTGGCGGCGCGGACAACGTTTCTGGTCCCATCCACGTTTGCCTTGTACATGGGTGTCGGGTCGGTCAAGCACATCGCGTTGACGCCTGCCACGTGGAAAACGGCCAGAGACCCGCGCATGCCTTCAATGAGAGCCGGAACGTCTGTCAGATCGCCTTCAACGGGTGCTGCTCCCAGCAGACGGAGCGTGGATGCGGCTTCGGAGGAGCGGGCCAGCGCTCGAACCGTGTTCCCTTCCGAAACAAGCCGCCGAACCAGAGCCCGACCGATGATGCCAGATCCGCCGGTGATGAAGATCGTCACGCCTCCGCATCGACCTTTCGAACGATATGCCAGAAACCCGACGCGTACTGCCATCCGGAGGCAACGGCCACTCCGGCCGCCAGCCACATGAGCCACTCATCGAAGAACAAAGGACCCCACGGTGCCGCGAATCTCATCATGGCGAAGAAAATGGCGCCAAACTGAACATTCGCTTTGATCTTGCCCCAAATCGACGGCGTGACGATGTGACCCTCCATCGCCGTGATACTTCGTAAGGCCATCACGGCGAACTCGCGCATGATGATGATCAGCACAGGCCATATCGAGGCGCGATCGATCGAAACCAGTGCGATGAGACTCCCCGAAACGAGGAGCTTGTCGGCAGTCGAATCGAGGAAACCCCCGAGAACCGTTGTGATATCCCAGCGCCTGGCCAGGTATCCATCGAAGAAGTCCGTTGCCGCCGCTGCCAGGAACAAGCCTGCGGCCACGCCGAACGCGTGCTCACCACTCGACGTCACGAGCGCCATGATGATCGGGGTCATCACGATTCGCGCAAGGGCCAACAGGTCGGGCAGGGAAATCGGGTCATCCTCCTTCAACCCTTCGATCTTACCGCGCCCTTTGCCCTGTACCCGGGTTCGAGTCGTAGCAATGTCATCGCGGACCCAAATTGTGCTGCTTGGTGGCTCGTATCGTCGACAATCCAACCGACACGAACGGGCCACTCCGACTCCAGCCACGTTGGCAACGCTTGTGGGATGCGGTCCCTCGATCTCGAAGTACGGTGAAATGGAGGCGGTGCAGCTCAGAAAGCACCTGCGACGAGCCGCTGAATCGCTAGCTGCGCCGGGCCAGCAGGCGTTCGATCATGGCGCCGAAACCCGGCTCGATTCCCACGCCCAGCGAGCCGGCCAGTACTAGTGCAAGGACGGCTGCGGGGACGGCTGCAGCACCTACGACCCGGGTCACTACCCCTGTCACCAAGGCGGTACCAGCCCCGGTCGTGGACTCGGGCATGAACCAGATCATGGATCCGGTACCGGCGATTGTGGGAGCGGCCAGCACCACATCATTGGCGGGGCCGACCGTCACCGAAATGGTGCCTACCGCGCAGGAACCCGACGGGTCGCACCACTCGAAGCTGAACGAGTCGGCGCCGAAGTAATCAGGGTCGGGCCGGTAGCGAACCCGACCGTCGCCGAGGTCTGTGGTACTTCCGGACACGCCGTCCGTCACCCAGGCCAGAACGAGCGCATCGCCGTCGGCGTCGGCCACCAACCGCCGCAGATCGATGACAAAAGAGCCGTCCTCTGTGATGGAAACCTCTGCATCGCTCACAATCGGTGCGTCATTGACCGACAGAACCGATACCTCGACGGACGCCAGGCTGATACCCCCATCGGGGCCGGCTGCCGAGTATGTGAAGTCATCCTTGCCCGCATAGTTGGGGAAGGGCTCATATACGAAGAACCCATCGACGGTGAGCAAGACAGTGCCGTGTTCCGGGCGTGAGTTCAGTTCCAGGGTGCCGGGTACCACGTTGATGTCGTTGTCGAGAACCTCGATCGTGACCAAAGCATCTTCTTGGACGCTTGCAGCATCGTCCACCAGACCGGCGGAAACAGGTGGAGGGGGCTCAGGAGCTTCAGCTACCTGGGACCCGGCTGGAGTCGGATCGGAGCCGACGGGTGGCGGCGGTTCCGGCGGCGGGTTGGGCGCCGCGGATGGTTCGGCCTGATCTGGTGGGTCGGGCAGGTCGCCGGCGTCGGCAGGTTGCGTTGGCCCTGCGGGTTCCGGGCCGGCCGGATGGGTGGGCGTAGCAGGATCGGCCGGTACCGCAGGCACACCGGGCCCACCGGGGTCGGCCGGGTCGGCAGGTGTGGCTCCAGTCGGGGTCGGCGGTTCGATCGTTTCTGCCGGCCCGGGTGGGCCGGTCGGGTCATCGAGGTCACCGGACGAACCAGATCCTGCTTGGTCAACCGGGCCAAACGGATCAACCGGATCAACCGGATCAACCGGGCCAACCGGATCAACCGGATCAACCGGATCAACCGGGCCAACCGGGCCAACCGGGCCAACCGGGCCAACCGGGCCAACCGGGCCAACCGGGCCAACCGGATCAACCGGGCCAACCGGATCAACCGGATCAACCGGGCCAACCGGATCAACCGGATCAACCGGATCAACCGGGCCAACCGGATCAACCGGATCAACCGGATCAACCGGATCAACCGGGCCAACCGGATCAACCGGGCCAACCGGATCAACCGGGCCAACCGGATCAACCGGGCCAACCGGATCAACCGGATCGAGTTTCAGGTTCATATTCGCCTGGCTGTGGCCATGGGAGAGGTGAATCGTCACCGTGGCGTGCTGAGAACCGGAAACGTCTGCCGCCACAGCAACCTCGAGGACTGCGGTGCTTCCGGTCTCGAGATCCTCAGAGCCGAAACGGCAGTCGACCGATCGTGCCGGTACGCCACAATCCCAACCGTGCCCGCCGGCGGTCACGACCGTCAGACTGCCGGGGATCGTTATAGCCACATCGAAACCAGAGATAGCAGTCGTATCGGCGTTGGTGACGAATACCGCGAACGACCCGATCCCGTCGTCCCAGGGCGAGTCAACGACACTCGCAGACAGCGTGAGCGAAGTGGGTGACGCCAGCGCAGGAAGCGCCGACCCGATGGTCGCTACCAGAACCATGGCGGTGGCAATCCAAATGCGGCCGGGCCTAACCACTTCTGCCTCCCGTGAGGGCCTCGTCATCCGGTTGTAGGGCGGTGAGGTCGGGCGCCTTCAGGAGCTCGAGCACGAACCGGGTGTCCTCGCCGCGCTCGTATCTGATGTCGCCGCCCATCCTCCTGGCCAGATCACGAGCGACTGCCAGTCCGAGCCCGACGCTTCCAACGAGCAGTGGCTGATCCCCTTTGTGCACGAAACGCTCGAACAGCTTCGGCTCCATCTCAGGAGAGACACCGTTTCCGTTGTCGATGACCGCTATCTCGACGGTTTCGCCGGCGGGGGTGACGCGAACATGCAAAGGCGGCTCACCGTGATTGGTGGCATTGGCGAGCAGGCTCCGCAGCAGGTGCCGAAGCCGGAGTGGGTCGGCGAGCACCCGGAGGTTCGGGCAATACACCGGGATGCTGGACCCGTAGCGCTCGAAGGCGGGAATGACGGCACTGATCTCTGAAGACAGATCAAGAGCTTCGATCTCGATGGATAGGGAGTTCGAATCGAGCCGGGAAGCGACGAGGAGATCGTCAACCATCCGGCTCAACTCAGCCGCCTGACCGATGATCAGATTGACCAGTTCTAGACCGGTAACCGGGTCGAAAAGCGACCCTTCCTCGAGCACATGGGCGAAACCGGATATGCCCGTCAGCGGAGTGCGGAGTTCGTGAGATACATGGGACAGGAACTCGTCCTTGGCGCGGAACGCATCTTCACCTGCGGCTTGCCATGCATCGGCTGCCGACTTCCGAAGCTGGCGGCGAGCGAGCATCCGGTACCCCCCCAGCAAGGCCAGTGGAATCCCAAGTGCAACGAGGAACGCAGCGGCGGTTGCCACCGCGCCTGCCTGATCGCCAACCGCAGCGATGGCGTCGAGTTCGACGGCCCGTCTGTCCGCAAGCGCGCTCATGGCCGTATCGTGGGCGCCTGTCACTTCGGCTGTGGCGGCCGCCTTGGCTCCGGCCAGGTTACCGGAATCGAGGGTATCGAGCATTGCGAAAGCCGCCCCGGTGAAGCGACCAACGGCCGACCTTTCGTCTGCGCCTAGGCCGATGGCGGCAGCTTCGAGGGATCCGAGTCGCTGCCTGGCGGCGTCGAGGGCGACCGCAGCCGAATCAGCATCTGCAATCCCTGCGGTCACGTCGACCGCCAGCAGCAGGGCATCTCCGACCAGCACGTGAGCTACCTCCGCATGTGCCAGCGCCTGGTCCACCGCGTCGAGCGTGAGGGATCGCTCGGCAACGGCAGAGGCGCCGACGGATCGGGACATGAGGAAGGCGAAGGCGGCGAGAAGCGCAACGACAAGGGCAGCAATGCCCAACGTGCTCCGTCGTCCGCGATACAGATCCCTCATACGGTTAAATCGGCATCACATGGGCCGATCGGGAGGACCATTCAGAAATCACCCGTACGGACTAGTCACTCCTGGTGACCAGAATCTCACATTGCGTGAATGGGTCCGGTGGTCAGTCGACCCAGTCGAAGGAACGTTGAACAGCCTTCCGCCATGCGCCGACCAGGGCCATTCGGCGGTCGCCGTCCATCGAGGGTTGCCACGATCTCCCAACGCCCCAATTCGCCTTCAGGTCGTCGAGGTTGGCCCAAAACCCGGCTGCCAGACCGGCCGCGTAGGCGGCGCCGAGTGCGGTGGTCTCGGCGACGACCGGGCGAACCACCGGCACGTCGACGAGGTCGGCCTGGAACTGCATCAACAAGTCGTTGCCAGTCATGCCGCCATCGACCTTGAGGCTGTTCAACTCGACTCCGCTGTCAGCGCGCATCGCATCGAGCACCTCGAGGGTCTGAAATGCCGTTGCTTCGAGTGCGGCGCGGGCCAGATGTGCTTTCGTTGCGAATCGGGTCAGCCCCGCAATCACACCTCTGGCATCGCTCCTCCAGTACGGAGCAAACAGGCCGCTGAACGCCGGAACGAAGTAGACGCCGCCGTTGTCGTCGACACTGAGAGCCAGGGCCTCCACATCCCCTGAGTTCTCGATGATTCCCAAACTGTCGCGTAGCCATTGCACCAGCGCCCCGGCGATCGCGATCGATCCCTCGAGGGCAAAAACGGCCGGTTGATCGCCGATCTGGTAGGCGACGGTTGTGAGCAACCCATTGGCCGAACGGACGGGTGTCGTGCCTGTGTTGAGCAGCATGAAACATCCCGTGCCGTAGGTGTTCTTGGCGTCGCCCGGCCGAAAACAGGTCTGGCCGAAGAGGGCGGCCTGCTGATCACCGAGGATCCCTCCCACCGGCACACCTTCGAGGGTTCCCACCGCCGTTCCGAAGGTCCCGACCGAAGGTCGAATCTCGGGCAGCATTGAACGCGGAATCCGCATCGCCTCGAGCAGTTCGTCGTCCCACCGAAGGGTTTCGAGGCTCATCAGCATGGTCCGGCTGGCATTCGTGACATCTGTCAGGTGCAATCCCCCATTGATCCCGCCGGTGAGATTCCACAACACCCAGGAATCGACTGTCCCGAACAGGGCGTCGCCCGACTCGTCCAGCGAGCGAAGACCTTCGACGTTGTCCAATAGCCAGGTGAGCTTTGGTCCGGCGAAGTAAGTCGCCAACGGCAGTCCGGTCTTGACGCGGAATCGGCCCTGGCCCTCTTCGCCCCCAAGATCGGCAACGAGATCGGCAGTCCGGGTGTCCTGCCAGACGACGGCGTTGTGGAGCGGTCGCCCGGTGGTGCGATCCCAGACCACGACCGTCTCTCGCTGATTCGTGATACCGACGGAAGCCAGGTCCGTCTTGGTCAATCCTGCTTTGGACAGACCGGTGTCGATCACCTCGAACATCCGATCCCGGATCTCGAGGGGGTCGTGCTCTACCCAACCGGGTTGTGGATAGATCTGACGGTGCTCCTTCTGGTCGATCGCCACGACGTTGCCGTCGTGATCGAACACCATGAAGCGAGTGCTGGTGGTGCCGGAATCCAATGCGCCTATGTAGTCAGCCATGGCCCAAGGCTATCGGCTCGGGAGCGCCATCACGATGCAGGCCGCGCCTTCTCCAGGTTGCCGCGCCGGATCCAGAGGCCGCGAGCCGCCCAAACGGAGGCGAGAGCGATCGCCAGGGCCAGCGCGTCCGCCAGCGTTCGCGGCCCGATCCAACCCCACACCCAGAGCGGGTACACGGCGAGCGCCATCAAGGCCCCGACGACGAGGATCGTGACCAGCACGAGCCAATCGAGAAGTGCCAGCGGCCACTTCCCGATCTGGTCCCTGGCGGCAATTCCACCCGAGCCAAGCACGATCAGGCCGATCACGGCCAGCACGATGCCGAAACTGAAGTCGCGGTGGGACATCTCGACCGCGGCGCCACCGATGGCGACTCCTACGCCGAAGAAGCCACCCACCACGACTTCGGCGAGGTCGCAATATCGACCGCTGCACCAGATCACCAATCCGATCAAAGGAAGCAGAGCAACGAGGAAGAGGAAGAAGACGGAACGAAGCCCGAGCCCCTGGGCGAAGTGCCACACCGCCACCGTGCCGGACCATCCGACGAATGCCGAAAACGTGGCGCGGGCGACCTCAGATCGATCGTGAAAGCCGAACACAACCGCGATGCCAACCAGAGCCAAGGCGGTCGCCAGCAACTCCGGGACGAGGTAGACATCCGCGAGACCGGCGTCGTCCCGGGCGGGTTGCGTGTATACGTCCCGAACCCAGTTGCCGGCCGCGTCGAGTCCCATGACTCCGTCCGGCCCGGCCGCCACGACGAGCTGCCACCGACTGCCTTCATAGGTTGGTGCCATCCCGGCCAGGTTCAGATCAGCGTGGCCGTCTCCGCACACGCCGGGAAGCTGCCTGGCCAGATAGCTGACCCGACCAGATGGGTACTCCCAGGAGGTGGTCCAGGATTCATCCTCACTTACTTCGATTCCGAGCCGATCGGATCGGATTCGAAAGCACTCGCCGGAATCGAGACACACTTCATCCGCGTACTTCGTTCGCTCCCGAGGAAGGCTGCGCACCGGCTCCCAGGTGTCGCCATCATCGGTAGTGCCAAACAGCGATCCCGTCGAGTCGATCACGATGAACCCGTCGGCATGGGTGAACACTTTCCATGCTCCGGACCCGAAGCAGATGGCGGCGACGTTGGAAAGGCTGATCAGGGCGATGGCCACCAGCAGCAATCGACCCCTCATGGGGCTTGCCGCCGCGCGGCCATCTCGACCGCGGACTCAGAATCGACCAGGAATCGTTCGACCACATCGGCGGAGTCCCGAACCAGGATGTCGACCTCTTCGCGTTCGGACTTCGTAAATGGGTGGAGTACGAAGTCGGCGGGATCCATCCGGCCGGGTGGGCGGCCGACGCCGACCTTGAGCCGCCAGAACTCCTTCGACGCCGTTGAGTCCACGACCGACCTGATCCCGTTGTGACCACCCGTTCCACGTCCGGCGTGAAGACGGAGTCGGGCGAATGTCAGGTCGATGTCATCGTGAACGACCAGGAGTTCGCCGATCTCTCCCTTGAAGTAGCGGAGCGCTGCCACGACGACCGGCCCCGACTCATTCATGAAGGTGAACGGCTTGACCAGGACCACACGCCGACCGCCGGCCTGGTGGCTGGAGACCTCGGCACTGACCCGGGAGGGGCCGTTCTTGAATGGAGCGTGCCAGCGCTCGGAGAGGATGTCGACGACCTCAGCACCCACATTGTGGCGCGTGCCTTCGTACTTCCGACCCGGATTGCGGAGCCCGACAACCACCACCGGTGGCGCCTGGGGGGCTCGACTACTCGTCGCTGCTCTCCTCAGCCTCAGCAGCCTCAGCACCCTCTTCACCTTCCGCCCCTTCTTCGATGCCTTCCTCTTCCTCTTCTTCGGCAACGACGGCGGCAGGAATGACGACGGTGACGACCGGGGCATCGGGATCGTCGAGATAGTCGACGCCGGGCAGTGCCGGAAGGTCGGAGACCTTGGCCGTGTCGCCGACATCGAGATCGCTGATATCGAGGGAGATGAAGGAAGGGATCTCCTGTGGCAGGGCTTCAATTTCAACCGAGTTGCGGAGCGTTTCGATGATGGCACCGCCCTCCCGAACGCCCACGGGCTCTCCCTCGAAGTGGATCAGAACGTCGGCGTTGACCTTCTCGGTCAGAGAGATAGCGAGGAAGTCAACGTGGTAATAGTCGGGCCGGAACGGGTGGCGCTGGATTTCTTTCGCCATCGTCAGGAGGTTGGCGCCGCCCTCGATGTCGAGGGTGATCAGCGCATTCATACCGGCCTCGGTGTGGAGGATCGAGTAGAGCTCCCGGGCATTCACCGCGACGGAAATCGGTTCGCCGTCGCGTCCGTAGACGGTGGCAGGTACGAGGCCTTCGCCGCGCATCCGGCGCGCAGGTCGGCTACCCGTCGGGCGACCGGTCTCGGCGCGCAGGGTGAGTTCCATGAGGTGACTCCTTGGGGAAAAGGGGGACGTGCCATTATGCCTGCGACAACCGCCAGAGGCAAAGCGCGCCTGAAGTTTCTCCGCAATGCAATGGCGCGTAGCGATACACAGCATTGCCGAGAAAGGGTTGGGTGGTTTCTCCGCAATGCAATGGCGCGTAGCAATACGCAGTATTGCTGAGAATCGTCAGTTCAGAGACCTGACGAGATCGGCTATCACCCGTTCCGGGTATTGACGCAGGTCCTGCGCGGTGTAGCGGAGGACGCGGTACCCCGCCATCAGAAGGCGATTCTGACGACTCCGATCGCGAACAAACGCATCCGGATCGCTGTGATATCGATATCCATCGAGTTCGATCACAAGGCGCCGCTCGGGATAGGCGAAGTCGGCGCGACCCAGAAACAACCCGCGTTCGTCCCTGATCTCGAACTGCGGAGTCGGCACCGGCAGAAGAGCCCGGTCAACGATTCGCCTGAACTCGTCCTCCAGGGCGCTCTCGTTCTCGCCCGCCCATTTCGCACGGTCTTCCACCAGATCGCGAAGCAAACCGACGCCGGCGCGGCCCTGCCGGCCGATGTCGGCCAGGAGGATCTCGAACTCATTGAGTGTCGCAAGACCATCTCGCAGTGTCTGGTTGAAGGCTCCAATGGCTAGGTGGCTGCCGAAAAAGTTGGTGGTTGTGGGTCGGGGGTGCTCGCGTTCGAGGTCGTTTTCGGTCACACTGGAG